>JAENXO010000239.1 GCA_016649455.1 Gemmatimonadota bacterium
CCGGGAGGACAGGATGATCCAGCTGTTTCAGGCGCTCTGGACTGATGAGTCCGGGCAGGACCTCGCTGAGTACGCGCTGCTTATCGCGTTGATCGCGCTTGTCGTGATCATCGCCGTGGCGATCCTCGGCGGAAGAATCGCGAACGTATTCAATACCATCGGTTCGACCCTGGAAGCCCAGATGAGCTAAACCAGGTCGGTACCTGGGACAGTGCGCTCGCGGCGGAACGGAGGCGGTCACGTCCGCTCCCGTTCCGCCGCCTGAATCGCGCGAGTCGGAATTCGAAACGTCCGATCGTCCCAGGAGGTTGGACGCAGGCGCAGTCAACTGAGGGTAAGCCACAGAAACCGGGGGATAACTGTGGAAATGAGCGCAGTCGGGTTAGTCACGTTGGTGAGTGCCGCCGCGGCGATGGATGTCGCCTGGCGTCGCATCCCCAATGTGCTGACCCTGACGGGCCTGTGCGTTGCGCTGGGCCTGCGGGCAATAGGGGGCGGCCCCGCCGTTCTCGATGGCCTCGCCGGTGCAGGCATGGGACTCGCGCTTTCCTTCCCCCTGTTCGCCCTGGGTGGCATGGGCGGCGGCGACGTGAAACTGATCACGGCCGTCGGAGCCTTCCTCGGGCCGATTCAACTCATATATGCGCTTCTCGCGACGGCTTTGATCGGAGGTCTTCTGGCCCTGATCGTGTCCGCGCGCCGGGGAGCGCTTCGCCGTGTCGTCCGGAGCTCGGGCGACGTGGCGGCGACGCTCCTCGCGGGCCTCGCCATGCGTGCAGATCTGAAGTCGCTTCCAACGCTGGAGACGGAGGGCGCCATCCGGATCCCATACGGGGTCCCGATAGCACTCGGAGCCGTCTTCGGCCTGGTAGCGTGAACACAATACTCGCCCGGACAGGGCGAGACCCCGGAAAGGCAGGTTGAACGGGCAATGCGAAGCAGAAGACTGATCATCGTGCTTTTGCTGGCGCTCGCCTCGGGGCTGGCTGCCGGCTGGCTGGCGCTGAATTATCTGCGCCAGCCGAACAGCCCCATCAGTACGAGCGCCCCAAACGCTGTCGAGGTCGTTGTGGCCTCGAGAGACCTGCCTGTCGGGCACATCCTGGATGTCGCCGATATCAAGGTGGCACAGTGGCCCGGCGACGCGGTTCCCGAGGGATACTCGAGCTCGGTCGACGAGGTGCTGGGTCGAGGCCTGATTCAGCGAGTCGCCATGAATGAGCCCCTGATGCCCGCCAAAATCGCGTTGAAGGAGGCCGGTGGAGGGCTCCCGATCGTGATTCCGGCAGGAATGCGGGCTGTGAGCATCCGTGTGGACGAGGTGATTCAGGTCGCAGGGTTCGTCGGACCGGGCACCAGGGTCGACGTACTCGTGACGCTCGAGGGAGAGAATCAGCCAGATCCGATCACCAAGATCGTGCTGCAGAACATGCTGGTCCTGACGAGCGGGCAGATCGTGGAGCGATCGCCTGACGGCGAGCCGGTCCTCGCAACCGTCGTGACCTTCCTGACGTCTCCCGAGGATGCCGAAAAGCTGGTTATGACGGCCACGAAGGGCCGGATCCAGCTCGCCCTGCGCAATACCCTGGACCTCGACTCGCTCGAGACCCAGGGCGTCCGGCTGGGATCTTTGATTCCGTCCCAGCAGCGAGCCTCGGCGCCAAGGCCCGTCGCTCGCACTCAAGCGCAGCCAGCTGCGTCGAGGGCGAGGACGATCGAAGTGTTCCGGGGTACTGAGCGCGAAGAAGAGAACATCGAAGGGGGCGGCTCGTGAAGACGCTATATCGATCGAAGCGGGGGGGATCCATGCTGATCCGTTCGCGATTCCTGTTCGCCGCCCTGGCTCTCGCGGCCACGATGGCGGCGCCGGAAGCCCTGCAGGCGCAGGCTTTCACGCCTGAGGTCGTGCGGCTCGCGGCCGGCGAGTCATTCCTGATCACGCGGAGCGCGCCGCTTACCAAGATCTCGATCGCGGATCCGGGTGTAGCCGACGTGGTCGTGGTGTCTTCAACCGAACTGGTGGTAAACGGCAAGGTGGCGGGCACAACGAGCCTGATGTTGTGGGACAACGCGGGCGGCCGCGCACACTACAGCGTCAAGGTAAACGCCGACGCCGAGTCACTGCAGGAAAACCTGCGGCGGCTGTTCCCGGACGAGACCTTCCGAGTTGAAGCCTCGGGCGGGACGGTAGTCCTGGCGGGCGACGTGTCCTCGTCCATGGTTTCCGAGCGGATGGAGGCAGTCGCCGCAACGAGTGTGGGAGAGGGCGCTACGGTCTCCAATCAGCTCAGCGTTCCGGATCCCGGGCAGATATTGCTCCAGGTCCGGTTCGCCGAAGTCAGCAAGACAGCCCTCGAAAAGGCGGGCGTCAACCTGCTTCGCTGGAAGCCGGGCGAGGTGTCGGGTGGATGGTCCAGCGGTCGACCGGCACTCGGCGGTGGCGGGAGCGTAGGACTCCCGCCCAGTGGTGACGTCACCGCGAGCCTGTCCGACGCCATCAATCTGTGGCTGTTGAGCCCCAACGGAGACGTTGGCGTGTTCATCCAGGCCCTCAAGTCCAACGGCGTGTTCCGGTCACTGGCGGAGCCAAACCTGCTGGCCGTACACGGCCAGGAAGCATCGTTCCTCGCCGGCGGCGAATTCCCGTACCCGGTCGTCCAGGGGGGGTCGAATGTCGGCGCCGTGACGATTCAGTTCCGCGAGTACGGTGTCCGTCTGAACTTCAAGCCCGAGATACTCCCGAGTGGAAATATCCGGCTCCATGTGGCCCCGGAAGTCTCGACGCTCGACTTCGCGAATGGGCTGACGCTGCAGGGATTCAACATTCCTTCGATCCTGTCTCGTAAAGCCGAGACCGAAGTCGAGCTGGCGGATGGCCAGACGTTCGCCATCGCCGGCCTGGTGGACAACTCGATGATCCAGGATATCGACAAGATTCCGCTGCTCGGCGACATACCGATCCTGGGAAGCCTGTTCCGCTCGAAGGAAATTCGGAACAACCGTAGCGAGCTGCTTGTCCTGGTTACACCTCACATCGTGCAGCCGCTGAACGAGCGACCGCCGGTCCCGACGCACGAGCCGGACACGTGGGACTGGATGGGAGGCATGGAGACTGCTCCGTCGCTCGATATGGAAGACATCGTGACGGACGAGAATTAGGCGACCCGTCTGCCAATTGACAGTTAACCAGATACGGGACTGAACGGGGATCATGGAAGAACGAACGATCAAGAGCGCGGTCATCTCGACGGACCAGGCATTGCGAGAGCTTCTGCGAAAGGTGGTGGGCGCGGAAGATCTCGGAATCACGGTTGGCCTCGAGGTCATCGTCCCGTTTCCCGAGATCAACGATTCCCATCTCGAGCAGCTGAGGCAGCTCGCGCCGGATCTGATCTTCCTGGACGTTTCGGACGATCCGATCATGGGATTGAAATTCGCGCAGTTCCTGATCGAGGGAGCGCCGAATCGGCGGATCATCGGCCTGGGGGATCCACTTCCTCCCGAACTCCTGCTGCAGGCGATGCAAGCAGGCGTGTCAGAGTACCTTCCAAAGCCGGTCTCGGAAGAGAAGATCCAGGAGGCGATAGACCGAATCGCTCGGAAGTTCGGCCACAAGGTGGATGAGAGGCGTCGTGAGCCCGGAAAACTGCTCGCCTTCTTCAGCCCCAAGGGCGGGGCGGGTTCGACCTGCGTTGCAACGAATACGGCGATTTCACTGCACAGGCTGACACGCGGAAAAGTCCTCCTCGTAGACCTCGACCTTGAGCTCGGTGAGACCGCACTGCTGCTCGGAGTCGAGCCGAGGTTCAGCTTCGTAGATCTGGTCCGAAATTTCCACAGGGTGGATGCAGGTCTTCTGGCTTCCTACATCGAACGACATGACTCTGGAGTCGAGCTGCTTTCGGCCCCGTTCCATCCCGCGAAAGCAGAGACAGTTACAGGGGATCAGATCAGGCAGATTCTCCACTTTCTGAAGCAACACTACGACTGGGTAGTGGTGGACACGTCCAAGTCATTTACTCCTCCGACCCTTGCGACGTTCGAGCAGGCCGACAGCGTGTTCCTCGTCACCACCGTGGACCTTCCCTCCTTGCGGAATATCACTCGATGTCTGCCGCTTCTTGAGCGGATGGGCCAGGTAAAGGGAGACGACTGGCTACGCATCGTAGTGAACCGCTATCAGGCAAGCGATCCGATCACGCTGAAAGAGATCCATAAGACGCTCGGGATCCCGGTCTACTGGACTCTTGCCAACGACTACGAATCGGTGATGAACTCGATCAACAGCGGCAAACCCGTCGTGTTGTCTGAAAAATCGGCTTTCGCTCGGGACATGAAGGCCTTCGTGATGGACGTCACGGGCTCGACCCCAAGTCGGGACTCGAAGTCCGGTCGACTCGAAAACCTGATACCGCTGAAGAGGATCTTCGGCCGGTCGCAGGGCGAAGCGAGAGGTGAGGCGTAATGGACCAGTTTGAGAGTTCGGATGATCCTCGCGTGAGAGCGGATCCGACGCGACGCCCGAGCGCGCCCGACGCCGGTGATTCCGCGTGGATTACCGACGGCAGCGAAAGACAAGCCTCGCTCGACATGGACGGTTCCGGATCCGTAATCCAAGAGATTAAGGTTCGGGTACACCGTCAGCTGTTGGAACGCCTGAACCTCTCGAATATCGACGCTCTTGACCGGGCACAGGTGGTTGAAGAGATCCGGAAGGTCGTCCATGAGCTGCTCGCCAGAGAGGCCGCGCCGCTCAATCTCGACGAGAGGGAAGATCTGGTCGAACAGATTCTCGACGAGATCTTCGGGCTGGGCCCGATCGAGCCGCTGCTCCAGGATCCGACGATTTCAGACATCCTGGTGAACACCTCGCAGCAGGTATACATCGAAAAGCAGGGCCGACTCGAGAAGTCGGACGTTCGATTC
>JAENXO010000022.1 GCA_016649455.1 Gemmatimonadota bacterium
ATCGTGTTCACGACGAACCTCACCGGCTACCAGGAAGTCCTCACGGATCCGTCATTCGCCGGCCAGATCGTGGTGATGACGGCGCCGATGATCGGGAACTACGGAGTCACGGGTCTCGACGCCCAGTCCCGGCGTCCGTGGGTGGCCGGATTCATCGTTCGCGAGCTGTCCGGGGCCCGAGACGGGTGGCGAACGGAGGGATCTCTCCCTGCGTATCTGGAGCAAAACGACATCCCGACGCTGGTCGGCGTCGATACCCGGGCGGTGACCCGGCACGTTCGCGAGCTGGGAGCGATGCGTGGTTTGATCGTACCGGCCACCTGGAGCGAGGAACGCGCCCTGGAGCGACTTCGCGCCGAACCGCCGATGCAGGGCAGGGACCTCGCGACCGGTGTGACGACTCCCGAGCCGTACGAGATTGAGGCGGTCGGCGAAGAACGGGGTCTGGTCGTGTGTCTTGACTACGGCGTGAAGCAGCGCAGCCTCGATCTGATCGCCTCCGCCGGTTTCCGGGTGCGGGTCGAGCCCGTATCTGCGGCGGTGCGGGAAATCCTGACGCTGCAGCCAGCTGGCGTATTCGTGTCGAACGGGCCAGGTGACCCGGAGGCAATTCCTGGCGCGCCAGAGAAGCTCCGCGATCTGGCGGCTGCCGGGTTACCGATTTTCGGCATCTGCCTCGGGTGTCAATTGATCGCGCGGGCATTCGGTGGCAGCACCTGGAAACTCCCGTATGGACACCGTGGCGGCAATCATCCGGTTCGGAATCTAGACACAGGCGCAGTGGAAATCACTTCGCAGAATCACGGGTTCGCAATCGTGGGAGAGGGAGACGAAGTAGCCGGGGCACCGGCTCTCCGGGTCACCCACCGTAATCTCAACGACGGGACGATCGAAGGTGTTGCGCATTCGAATCTTCCGGTATTTGCGGTCCAGTATCACCCCGAAGCGGCGCCCGGTCCGCACGACAGTCGATACCTTTTCGATCGCTTCGTGGAAGCGATGAGCGCAAGTATCGCTCCCGCAACTGGTTGACAGCGCTCCTCTCCTGACGCTACGTTTCCGCGTCGTCGGGGGGCGTGGTGGATTCCTCCGCTCCCCCGCGCTCCTCGGTCTTTCCCCATCTGCTGGGGGCATCTGGACTTGCAGCGACGAACCGGCATTTTCGGAATCGTACTCCTGCTCGTGCTGTTCGCGTCGGGCGCATTCCTGACCGCCAGGCTGCTGCTTGGAGGCAGGGTGCCCGGCCTGACGAGGCAACGAGTGGCCGTGCTTCCGATCGTGGGGATCATCGACTCCGAGACTCGATTCGTCCGGGAGCTTCAGGCGTTCCGGGATGATCCTTCAGTTCGGGCCTTCGTGCTGGAGATCCGCTCTCCCGGCGGGGGCGTCGGGGCCTCGCAGTCGATTCACGCCGAACTTCAGCGACTGCGCATGGAAGATGACAGGCCGCTGATCGCCTGGATCGGAGCCATCGGGGCATCGGGAGGCTACTACGTCGCTCTTCCGGCGGACTCGATCTTCGCGTTGCCAGGCTCGATCACCGGTTCAATCGGCGTCATCATGCAGTTTCCGAATGCGGAAGAGCTGTTCCGCAAAGTCGGAGTCGAACTCGAAGTGGTGAAGAGCGGAAGCTTGAAGGACATGGGGTCTCCGGCCAGGGAGTTGTCCGACGAGGAGCGCCAGGTCCTGCAGGGGCTGGTGGATGACGTCTGGAATCAGTTCGTCGACGCCGTTGTAGAGGGCCGCAACATGGGTCGGGCGCAGGTGGTCGAACTGGCCGACGGTAGAGTGTTCTCGGGTGAGGCCGCCCGGCAGCACGGCCTGGTGGATCGACTCGGGACCCTGCAGGACGCGCTGGACGCGGCCGGGCGGATGTCGGGACTTGGTGAACGCCCCAGGGTCGTTCGGCCGGCACGAGAGACGGTCAGTTTGCTCGACCTGCTTGGCGGCGTCGACGAGACACGATTTGCGGCCTGGATTCAGAAGCTCCGGTCCGGAGCTGGTGCAACGCCCCGTTTGAACTACGAGTGGCCATGAGGCGCCGGCGCCCCTGGGCGTCGTAACACCCCGGCGGGAGGTAATCAGCCATGACGAAAGCGGACCTGGTGGAACAGGTGTACGAGGCGATCGGGCCGGGAGTGACGAAGAAGGACTGCGGAGCTGTGGTCGATGCGTTCCTCAATGCCGTGAAGCTGGCGCTTGCCAATGGGGAGCACATCGAGATTCGCGGATTCGGTACGTTCAAGGTCAGACAGCGTCGTCCGAGGATCGCCCGGAATCCACGCACAGGGGACACAGTCGAGGTTCCATCGCGGGCAGTGCCCGTGTTCAAGCCGTCCCGGTTGTTCAAGGCCGAGGTGGACGAACACACGATCTGACCGGCGCGACGTGCGGGCCCTTCCCGGTAGTGGAGAAGGGCCCGCCGATCTTTCCGCTCAGGTCGAACCGAACCAGGCCCGGATCCGATCCGAGCCCTCGGCGAAGATCTCGTCTTCGACCGAAAAATTCAGCCGCAGGAACCCCGGAGTGCCGAACGCCTCGCCAGGCACGGTGGCGACCCCCGTCTCCACGAGCAGTGACTCGGCGACCGCCGCGGAGTCCCCGGGTGCCCGGTCGCCTGAGCCGAGGCGGCCGTACATGTAGATCGCTCCCGGCGGGAGAGGAGCGTCGAATCCCGGAATTCCCTGCAGAGCGGCGTGTGCGGCCTGGCGTCTCCGATCCAGAATCCTCCTGAACTCTCCGACGATCGACTCACGGCCCTCCGACGCGAGTGCTGCCGCGGCTGCGTACTGGGACGGACCCGCAGCGGCCGATGTCGTCTGGCTCTGCAGCGCAGAGGCCTTCCGGATGAGTTCGGGGGGGCCGACCGACCAGCCGATGCGCCACCCCGGCATCGAGAACGCCTTCGACATTCCATCGAGCGCCACGACATGACCGGGGCGGTCCTTCACGTCGAACACCGACGGCGCCGAGTCTCCGTCGAAGTACAGGCGACGGTAAATTTCATCCGACAGGATCCAGATGCCATGCTCTCCCGCCCAGGCGCAGATGTCCTCGAGGATACCGAGATCCATCACGACCCCTGACGGGTTCGAGGGGCTATTCAGAAACAGCCCCTTCGTATTCTCCGTGCGTTGAGCTTCGAGGCGATCCACAGACAGCGCGAACCCTTCATCGAATTTCGTCTGCACCACGACCGGTCGCGCCCGAGCGAGCTCCACCACGGCCAAGTAGGAAGTCCAGAAGGGTGCCGGGATCAGCACCTCGTCTCCCTCCCCGAACAGGCAGAAGCAGAGATTGAACAGCCCCTGCTTCACGCCTGCGCTCACCAGCACGCCGGCCGGGTCATCCGGGGCGTAGCTGGACGTCTCGCCGAGATACCGGACAATGCCCTCGCGCAGCTCCGGCACGCCGGGGGTGGGAGGGTAGCCCGTACGCCCGGCCCGGACCGCCGCGGCGGCACCTTCGGCTGCCACCTCCGGTGTCGGGAAGGATGGTTCGCCCGCCGAAAGATCGATGATCGATCGACCCTCCGCCCTCATTTTCTTGGCCCGTGCGGTGATCGCCAGGGTCGCGGAGGGAGTAAGTGCGGCGACATTATCTGAGAAATGCACGGTGGCTCCCGCGTCAGGCAATTGAAGCGGATGGGAGGGAGCGATAGTTTCCGCCGCGCGCTCCACTCGGGATCAGTGCTCGGAACCGGGAAGAGCCCGGAACACTTGATGAAAACGTATTCCACACGCCACGAAGGCGTCAAGCAGGCGGAAGGGGCGACGATTCATGATCAACGAGACCCTCACGGCGATGAGTCCGGAACGGACGATCGAGGAGGCCAGGCGGTTCTTCACCGACTCCGGCGCCACGCTCCCCGCAACGATCGTGGAAGAGGGAAAGAACCACCTGACAGTCACGACATTTCGCAGTCGGCTGGCGATTTCCGCCTTTCCGGATCCGGACGGTCGGGGAACGCGGGTGCGGGTCAGCACGCTTCGCAGCAACGACGCGGTCGGCAAGCTGCTCACTCTGCTCGCGACGGGCGAGCCCGGGGACGAGACTGATTCGTCGGGCCCTGAATGACGCTCGCAGGATTCCAGGTCCGCGTTCTGCTGTTCGGCTACTACCGGGAACTGGCTGGCACCAGCGAGCTTCAGTTCGATCTGCCCGCCGGCAGCCGGGTCGAAGACCTGGTGACCGCCATCCGCTCCGATCCGTTGTTTTGGGGGCTGCCATCCACGCCGGCGGTTGCCGTCAATCGCAGGTATGCGCCTGGTTCACAGGTGCTTCTATCCGAGGATGAGATTGCCCTCATTCCACCGATGTCCGGTGGCTGAGTCCGGCGTCCCGGTGGGGATCTCTGAGCGCCCGGTTTCCGCGGCGGCGCTCGCGGCGGCGGTCGCCGCGACTGCCAATGGGGCCATTGTCACGTTCGAGGGCAGGGTCCGGGTCCGGAACCAGGGCCGTCCGGTCATCCGGCTGCACTACGAATCCTACGATGCGATGGCAGACGAAGTATTGAAGGAGATCGTGGCCGAGGCCCGGAACCGATTCGGCGCCGGCGAGATAGCCGTCAGGCACCGCTCCGGATCACTGGAGATCGGAGAAGTCGCCGTCGCGATCGCCGCCTCCGCTCCCCATCGGGCTGCTGCGTTCGACTCGGTGCGATATGTGATCGAGCAGATCAAGACCCGGCTGCCGATCTGGAAGCGGGAAGAATACGAGGACGGTACGAGCCGGTGGCTGGAGGGCGCCGTGCCGCCGGGTGCCCCGGCCGGTGACGCCGCCCCCGTAGCGGAAACCGGCGCATGAAGGACGGTCTGGGCAGGTCGATCAATTACCTGCGGATCTCGGTGATCGACAAGTGCAACCTTCGCTGCACGTATTGTATGCCGGTCGCTGGATTCGAGTGGATTCCGAAGTCCGAAATTCTGCGGTACGAGGAGATCCAGGCGATCGTGCGGGAGATGGCGGGGATGGGGCTGCGCCGCGTTCGCATCACAGGTGGGGAACCGCTCGTCCGGCAGGATCTCCCCGAACTCGTAAGGCAACTGAGGACGATTCCGGAGATCGAGGACATCTCCATGTCCACCAACGCGATTCTGCTTCCGCGATTCGCGACCGAACTGCGCCTCGCCGGCGTCGACCGGGTGAACATTAGCCTGGATACGCTGCGACGGGACCGGTTCGAGGAAATTGCACGACGTCCTGTCCGGCTGTTCGACGAGACGATGCACGGGATCTATGCTGCCGAGCGTGCCGGCTTCGCTCCGATCAAGATCAACACGGTCCTGCTGCGTGGTCTCAACGACGACGAGGTGGCGGACTTCGCCCGGGCAACCCGAAACAAACCGTGGCATGTCAGGTTCATCGAGTTGATGCCGGTCGGCGAAAACTTGCACCTGGCTGACCGATTCATCGGAACAGACGAAGTACTGGAGCGCCTGCTGGAGATCGACGAGCTGCTTCCCGATGAGGGGCCGCGTGGAAATGGTCCAGCCCGGTACTACCGGTTCGCCGGCGCGCCGGGTTCGGTCGGCGTGATCACCCCTCTGTCGCACAACTACTGCGATTCGTGCAACCGATTGCGTCTTACTGCCGACGGTCGGCTCCGGACCTGCCTGTTCGGGGATCACGAAGTGGACCTCAAGACGCCGCTGCGCTCCGTTGGTTCAGTCCGTGCAGCCGTCGAGAGTGCTTTACTGGACAAGCCGGAACGACACTTGCTGGTCATGGGAAGCGACAAGGGCAGTGGCGGACTCGGCGCGTTGAGCCAGGTTGGCGGCTGACGGAAACTGACAGGAGTTCGGATATGACGTGGGAAGAACGACAGCGATACCAGGACGGTCGGACACGACTCGACGAGCTGCGCGACCGACTGGCGGACGGTTCGCTTGAGGAGGCGCTGAGTCGCGGTGAGGCGATCGAAATTCTCGACCTGCTCGAGGTGTTCGCGGAGCGGATGAGTCCGGAGCGCTGGGATCGGGCGCTGGAGGCGATTGCACACGAAGCCGCCCGTCGGGCGGACATGATGGCCGCCCGGCGCAACTGAGGATCTTCCGGGCATCCGGAGTCGCGCCACCCGGTTGCGGTTCCCGGCTCGTCCGGTAGCTTGAGGTACAGCGGCGTGTACCTGTCTCTCCCCCCCGGGATCAGGCGCGTCGGACCAGCGATGTCTCTTCGATTTTTTCCAACCTGAAGAACGGACGGTTCATCGTGGACAGGATTACCGTAGTCGGAGCGGGTCACGTCGGGGCGACGGCGGCCCAGAGGATCGCCGAGCGAGAGCTCGCACGTGAAGTCGTGGTCGTCGATATCCTCGAAGGAGTGCCGCAGGGTAAGGCGCTGGACCAGTGGGAGTCCGCGCCTGTCGAGGGATTCGATACCCGCGTGATCGGAGCGCAGGGGTACGAGGAAACGGCAGGCTCGGGGATCTACGTCGTTACCGCCGGCCTCGCGCGGAAGCCCGGAATGAGCCGCGACGATCTGTTGCGCATGAACACGGAGATCATCGGGGGCATCTCCGAGGAGATCGCTCGCCACAGCCCGGACTCGATCATCATCATGGTGACGAATCCGCTGGATGTGATGTCGTATGTCGCGATGAAGAAGACGGGATTCGACCGGCAGAGAGTCGTGGGAATGGCCGGCATTCTCGACACGGCCCGATTCCGCAGTTTCATCGCCCTCGAACTCAACGTAAGCGTGCAGGACATCCAGGCCCTGGTGCTCGGAGGGCACGGAGACAGCATGGTGCCGATCGTGAGCACCGTGACCGTCGGGGGAATCCCGCTCACTGAAATGCTGGCGGCCGATCGGATAGAGGCGCTGGTTGATCGGACCCGCAAGGGTGGCGGCGAGATCGTCAGCCTGCTCGGAACAGGCAGCGCTTATTACGCTCCCTCGTCCGCGGCCGTTCAGATGGTCGAAGCGATCGTCCGCGACAAGAAGCGGATCCTGCCGTGCGCCGCGTGGCTCGAGGGAGAGTTCGGGCTCGACGGGATTTTTCTCGGGGTGCCGTGCAAGCTGGGAAGCGCCGGCCTCGAGGCCGTGCTGGAAGTCCCGCTGACGGACGGCGAGAAGCAGGCTCTGAACGCATCGGCCGATGCGGTTCGGGGCACGATGGAGCTTCTGTCACTCTGATCGTGACGGGATCTGCGCCGGCGGGTCGGCGAACACGGTGAGCTACTTCGAGTTCCTGGCCCGCTGGTACAACCTGCCGTTTCTGGCCCTGGTCCTGGCCGGCTTCGCGGCCGGCCTTGCCGCACGCTTGCGCCGGCGCCGGGCAACTGCTCTGTCCACGGGTCTCATTGCCGCGGGTATCGTCGGTCTCACGTGGAACGGCGCGCTTCACGATCTCGGCCTGAACGGATACGCGACGCGGTTTCCGGTAGTGCTGGCGAGTTCGGCTCTGATCGGCGTGTTTATCGGAATCACGCTCGACAGGGCGCGTCGCCGGCTGTTTCCGGCGGTCGAGGGCCTGGCGTTCACCGTACCGGGACTCGAAGGCAGCCTGGCGCGAGTCGTCAGTCGAGAGGTCGGAACCGAGCCCGGGTCCGGTCGGGCCCAGTGGAGAGATGAGGACGGGGTGATGCACGTGGTCCGTGTGCACGCCGCTGATGAGTCACTGCCGTTCGGCCGCGAAGTCCGCCTGCTGACATTCGATTCCGGGGGGCGCTCCTATCTCGTAGACACAGCCTGACCGACCCCCAGGCCGCCGGCCTGCCGTCAGGTCAGCGGCAGTTCACTCTCGAGCAGCAATCGAGCGACAGTGACGTCCGCGGTATCCGACAGGTCAACTCGTCGCGGTGGATCGACACGGGTCCAGTCCGAGTCCCACAGTACCTGGACTTGCGGCCGGAACAGATTTTCGGGATTGGTGGCCAGGACCCGCGCGATCTCTCCGGTCGTCAGCTGGACATAAGAGTCGAGCGGAAACGCAGAGATCTCGTTCACCAGTGCGGCCACGACACCTGGATCGAACCAGTCACCCCCCATCGACGCGACCTGCTCCAGTGCTTCGAGCGCCGTGTTCGGTGACCTGTAGGTCCGCGGATGGGACAGGGCCTCGAATACGTCGGCCACGGCGATGAGTTTCGCCAGAGGATCTATGGAGCCACCCTTGAGTCCGAGCGGGTATCCCTGGCCCTGTCGTCGCTCGTGTTCCTGCAGGACCACCTGCTGCAGCCACTCGTAGCGAGGCCCGAGCGGCTCGAGCGCCTCCGCCCCCAGCTCCGGATGGGTGCGCAGTTCGTGGCGTTCCTCCTCGGTAAATGTCCCCGGATTGGCGAGCAGGGTCTGAGGCAGGCGGGCCATGCCCAGGTCGTGAACGAGACCGGCCAGAACCGCGCGGATGATCTCTTCCGATGGAAGGGCCATTCCGAGCGCGAGCTTGCCTGCGATCACCGCCACGTTGGTCGAGTGGCTGCAAAGGTCGTAGGGCGCATGTGGCTCGAGCGAGCGGTTCACGAGCACGTTGTCGTGCAGCAGGCTCGAATGGATCCGTTCCGCGATGAGGCGGGTGTCTCCCAGCGCCGGGGGCTCTCCCCGACCGACGGAATCGAGGACCTTCGCGACGGTCGCCTTTGCCTCGTCGTACAGTTCGCTCGAAGCGCCTGCGCGGGGGGACCGGGCCCGCAAGTTCCCGGCGCGGTCGAGCCTCGCAGCGAGGAGGACCCGGCAGGCGGCTACCAGCAGGGGTGGAGAGCAGGGAAGCGTGAAGTGAGAATCTGCTCCACGGACCCGCTCGGCGGGGTTCCCGCCCCGGGAACCGTCCAGCAGAAGCAGGGTCCGCATCTGCGCTTGTGGGTCCAGAGTCCCGATACCGACGGGTGACCCGGAATCCTCAGGCTGGCCCGGCCAGAAGTCCTCGTGGATCACGAACAGGGTCGCGCCGGACTCCCTCCCTGCTGCCAGCGGGTCACCGGTGTCGCCTGCATCCAGAACGATCGCTTCGGGATCGGCATCGAGCAGGATACGCAGCAATTCATCAGCGCCCTGCTCGGGCAGCAGTACCGCCATTCTCGGGGGACCGTTCCCAGGTCTTCCGGCAGTCGTCGATCTCATCGAGTCCGTCTCCGCATCGGGTTCGGGCCACAGCATTCCGGAACGATCATTGAATTCTAGCAGGTAACGCCCCCGGCATGCCACGCACCCTCGCAATGGTCGCCCTGTCGGACCATGTTGAGGCCATGTTCAGAATCGCGTGGACCATCGGGTCGATTTCGGCGTTTCTCGGCGTCGCCGCCGGCGCCTTCGGAGCACATGCCCTGAAGACCAGGGTCCCGCCCGAGCTGCTCCTCGTCTACGAGACGGGCGTGCGTTATCAGCTGATTCACGCGATCGCCCTGCTCGCCGTGGGTCTTGCCGCGATGCACCGTCCGGCCGGGAGATGGTCGATCCCCGTCGGCCTGTTCGCTGCAGGCACGGTGCTGTTCTCGGGAAGCCTGTACGCCCTGGCCCTGTCCGGCATCCGCTGGCTCGGTGCCGTGACACCGCTCGGGGGAGTCTGCTTCCTGCTCGGGTGGCTGGCCGTGATCCGGATCGCGCTCCGAGACGAGGCCTAGAGCCGCGGCGGCGTCACTCCGGTCTGACCCTGGTACTTCCCGCGCCTGTCGGCGTAGCTGACCTCACACGGCTCATCCGATTCGAAGAACAGAACCTGGGCGATCCCCTCGTTGGCATAGATGCGTGCCGGCAGGGGCGTCGTGTTGCTGATCTCCAGCGTCACGTGTCCTTCCCATTCGGGCTCGAACGGCGTGACATTCGTGATGATCCCGCAGCGGGCATAAGTCGACTTGCCGACGCAGATCGTCAGCACGTTGCGCGGGATGCGGAAGTACTCGATAGAGCGCGCGAGGGCGAACGAATTCGGCGGCACGATGCACACGTCGCCCTGGAATTCCACGAACGATCTCTCGTCGAAGTTCTTCGGGTCCACGACTGGCGAGAGCGCATTGTGGAAGATCCGGAATTCGTCCGACACCCGCATATCGTAGCCGTAGCTCGACAAACCGTAGGAGATGCAGCCTTCTCGAACCTGCTGTTCGGTAAATGGCTCGATCATCGCGTGCCCGGTCGCCATGCGGCGGATCCAGCGGTCACTCTTGATGCTCATCGTGCGTCGGTCCTCTCAAGCTGAGGAGATTCGGTCCAGTTCAAGTATCAGGTCTACGACCCGCTCGGGCGCCTCTTCGGGCACACCGTGCGCACAGCCATCCAATACGGTGCACGGCCCTCCAAGTCTGTCGGACCAGCGCCGAGCCATGTCGGCCGGGGCTCGTCGATCGAGACCACCCGTCAACACGTGTACCGGTACACCGGCTGGCCGGTCGAACTCCGCCAGCTCCGAAGGACGCCAGTCGGCGAGCACTCGTGCAAGCGTACGGGCCCGGTCAGGGCTCGCGAACGCGTCCGCATATCTGGTTACCGCGCTCTCGGTCGCCCGTGCCGGGTCGGCGTACACGCGCCGCGTGAGGATATAGCGGGTCAGGGGACGACGGTAGTGTCGGAGCACGGGGGCGACCGCCTGCCTCACCAGCCCGTACTGCAGGAGACCGAGAACCGGGGGACGTCGGGTCCACGGGGTTACGGGATTCACCAGGAGCAGGGCCCGGCACGGGAGCCGGGCGCACAGTGCCACGGCGAGGGCGGCGCCCTGGGAGTGTCCGACGACGATCGGCGATCGTGTGTCGACGGCGTCGGCGAACTCGCTCAGGCGAGAAACTTCGTCCTGCAGTCCAAATCGGGTTCCAGCGACGGCGACGGAATCACCTCGCCCGGCGAGATCGGGGCGGACCACTCGAAACCGGTTTTGCAGCAGCCGGGTGGCGTCATCCCATTCGCCCCGATGCGCACTCAGGCCATGGATCAACAACAGGTCCGGGCCGCTCCCTTCGATGCTCGCGGCGAGGCTCGTCGTCGGGTTCGCACGGCCCCCGGCCGCCTCTGTCGGTACAAACTCTTGTGCTCGGGTACAGGTCATAGTCTCTTGTCCGCTACGTGTGGCAGGGCGCATCGACGGAAGTTGGTCAAAGACGCGTCAAATAGCACGTTCAGTTGTTGCTGCCAGCGACCGCGACTGTAATCAGCGCGGCATGCGCGCCCTTTCAATCAAGTGCCGGGACGGGTCATGCAGCAGGCATACATCGGCATCGTGTTCACTCTCGTTTTCGGCATCTTCGTCGCCGGAGCGTTTCTCGGGATTTCCCATCTCGCGAGCGTGCGACGACCGACTCCCGTGAAGCTGTCCGCCTATGAATCGGGCATCGACCCGCTGGGAGACACCCGGCAACGTTTTTCCGTCAAGTTCTACATCGTGGCGATCCTGTTCATCGTGTTCGACATCGAGACGATCTTCTTCCTGCCGTGGGCATCGGTATTCCGGGAGCTCGGGCTGTTCGGCCTGATCGAGATGTTCGTGTTCGTGCTCGTGCTCGCCGCGGGTCTCGCCTACGCCTGGAAGAAGGGCGCTCTCGAATGGGACTGACCGGAGGAGACCGAGAGGGATGACGAGCGGAAGGAAGGGCCTCCCGACGATTCAGGGACTCGAAGCGGGTGCCGAAGTCGGCCCGCATCGGTCGTGGCTCACGACGCGAGTCGACTACATCGTCAACTGGTCGCGGCGAAATTCGATGTGGCCCATGGGCTTCGGCACGGCCTGTTGCGCGATCGAGATGATGGCGTCGGCGAGCTCGAAGTACGACATGGCGCGGTTCGGCATGGAACGGTTCTCGTTCAGCCCCCGGCAGGCGGACGTGATGATCGTTGCGGGCCGAGTGAGCTATAAGCTGGCCCCGGTGCTGCGGCGGGTGTGGGATCAGATGCCGCAGCCCAAGTGGTGCATTTCCATGGGAGCGTGCGCCAGCTCCGGCGGGATGTTCGACAACTACACGATCGTGCAGGGAATCGACCAGATCGTTCCGGTCGATGTCTACGTTCCCGGTTGCCCGCCCCGGCCTGAGAGCCTGATCTATGCACTGCTCATGATCCAGGAGAAGATCAAGGGCGAGTCTCTCGTGAATCCCGACCTGCGCGCTGAAAGCCCCGACGCGGCCGGAAGACCGAATCTTCCGCCGGAAGCGATCGAGCTCGTGGCGCAGCCGTTCGGCAACTCCACCCGCCAGAATCGGGTGAGCGGGGCCGAGCCGAGCGGGGCGATCGTTCGCCCGCGCGACCGGCTCGAGCGACTGCTCGAGCACCAGGACTGACGACCATGCCTTCGATCTCAATACCAGCGGAGTCAATCGAGCTCGTTGCCGGCGCCCCACGACCTGACGGCGGGCCGGGCGCGGATCCGGCTGTCGTGGCCCTGCGCAAACGGTTCGGCAGCGCCGTGCTGTCGGTGAGTGCCGATGCGACGGGTGTACCGGTCGTGATCGTCGAGGCGGCACGCGGCTACGACGTGCTCGAGTACCTGAAGACCGACCCCGCGATGTCGTACGATCTGCTGGCGGACCTGATGGGAGTGGATGTCGGCGCCGGCCGGCCGATCCGCATCTGGTACCAGCTCTGGTCGATGAAGTACGGGCGGCAGTTGCGAGTGGAATGCAGGGTCCCGTTCGGTGACCTCGAGATCCGTTCGGTCACCTCGCTGTGGAGGGCCGCGAACTGGCTCGAGCGTGAGGTGTGGGACATGTACGGGGTGACGTTCACGGGGCATCCCGACCTGCGCCGCATCCTGATGCCGGAAAATTACGACGAGGGGTTCCCGCTGCGGAAGGACTTCCCGCTGCGCGGGCGGTTCGCGCGCTCGGAGCAGGTGCGTCGTGCCCTCGAGCGGAAGGGCGAGGAAATCTACTCCCGAGAAGAACTCGAGATGGCGGGAGTGCTGCCCCGAACGGCCGCGCCCGGCGAAGAGTTGATCGAGATTCCGGAACTCGGACCGGAGATGCTGCCGGAAGCGCTGGTCGACGGGCTCGAGGCCGAGCGGATGGTGATCAACATGGGACCGCAGCACCCGGCGACTCACGGGGTCCTGCGACTCGTGCTTCAGCTGGATGGCGAGACCGTCGAGCGCTGCATTCCTCACATCGGGTACCTGCACACCGGCTTCGAGAAGACATGCGAGTATCGCGAGTGGAACCAGGTGGTACCGTACACGGACCGGATGGACTACCTGGCTCCGATGATCTACAACGTGGCCTACGCGGGAGCCGTCGAGAGCCTGTTGGGCCTCGAGATAACGCCTCGCTGCACGGTTGTCCGGCTGATCCTGACGGAGCTGAATCGACTCCTCGGGCACCTGCTGTGGCTTGGAACCACGGCGATGGATCTCGGCGCGACGACGGTGTTCATTTACACCTTCCAGGAACGCGAGACGATCTACAACCTGCACGAAGCATACTGCGGGTCACGGATCACGAACTCAGCTACCCGCATCGGGGGCATGATCGCAGACTTGCCGGCGGGCTGGGTAGACGCATGCAGGGACTTCATCGAGCACCTCCCGGCCGCGCTGGATGAGGCCGAGCGGCTGCTGACGAGCAACAGCATCTGGATGGCGAGAACGATCGACGTCGGAGTGATCGACGGGGAGACGGCACTCAACTTCGGCATGACCGGCCCGAGCCTGCGCGCCAGCGGGATCGCGTACGACGTGCGGAAGGCACGGCCGTATCTGGGCTACGAGGAGTACGAATTCGATGTGCCGGTCGGAGTGACCGGAGACTGTTACGATCGGTATCTCGTCCGGCTGGAGGAGATGCGACAGAGCATCGGGATCCTCCACCAGGCGCTCGACCGGCTGCCGGACGGCCCGCTCAATGTGGACGACCCGGCCATCATCCTTCCGCCGAAGAGCTCGGCGATGTCGTCGATCGACTCGATGATCGCTCATTTCAAGCTGGTGATGGAGGGCCTCCAGGTCCCGGCTGGAGAGGTGTGGTATTCGGTCGAGGCGTCGAAGGGCGAGCTCGGTATCGGGATCATTTCCGATGGTGGCTCGAAGCCCGTCCGATGCCGGTTCCGGGCGCCGTCGTTCGTGAACCTCGCCGTATTGCCCTATCTCGTCGAAGGAGGGCTCGTGTCCGACGTCATCACGGCGAATGCGAGCATTGACATCGTGCTGGGCGAGATCGACCGGTAGTCGGCCGATGCGAAGTAGTGGCCAGACCCGAACAGGTCCTGAATCGAGAGAGCGCGAGACGTGAAGAAAGTCCACCCGGCGGTAGTGAGCGCACAGGCGTTCCAGGTAGCGGACCTCCGTCCGGTCGAACGGCTGTTCGACGATGCGGAG
>JAENXO010000166.1 GCA_016649455.1 Gemmatimonadota bacterium
GATCCCCATTCCGATCAGATTACTGCGGTGAATTCTCTCGTAGCTGACCGCAATCACGGCGCGGATTCCCAGCAGCGCCGGCCCTTTCGCCGCCCAGTCGCGCGAGCTGCCGGTACCGTACTCAGCTCCCGCCAGCACGATCAGCGGTACGGCGTCCCCGGCGTAGCGCATCGCCGCATCGAAGATCGACATCTGCTCTCCATCGGGCAGGTGTCGGGTGTACCCGCCCTCGACCCCCGCGATGAGCTGATTCCGCAGGCGTACGTTGGCGAACGTGCCTCGCATCATCACCTCGTGATTCCCGCGTCGGGAGCCGTAGGAGTTGAATTCCGAAGGGTCCACGCCGTGATCCACGAGGTAGCGGGCCGCGGGAGAGTCACGCGAGATCGCCCCCGCTGGCGAGATGTGGTCGGTCGTCACTGAGTCGCCGACGCTCACCAGGACGCGCGCTCCTCGTATATCCGTGGGCGGCTCGGGCTCGGCGGACATCCCTTCGAAGAACGGCGGCCGCCGCACGTAGGTCGAATCGCCCGCCCATGCGTAGAGCACGCCCTCCGGGATCGGAAGCGCGCGCCACTGCTCGTCACCCTTGAATACGTCCGCGTACTGCTCGCGGAATTGCTCGGTCCGCACGGATGTTCGCACGGCCTCGCGAACCTCCTCCTGGGTTGGCCAGATATCAGACAGAAACACGTCGCGTCCGTCCCGTCCGGTGCCGAGCGGCTCCGTCGCAAGGTCGATGTCCATCGTTCCGGCGAGCGCGTAGGCGACTACGAGCGGAGGGGAGGCGAGATAGTTGGCCCGCGTGTCCGGATTGATCCTGCCCTCGAAATTCCGATTTCCCGACAGCACGGCGCAAACGGCGAGGTCCTGTTCGCGGATCGCCTCGGTGATCGGTGCGGGCAGCGGGCCGCTGTTGCCGATGCAGGTGGTGCAGCCATAGCCGACCACGGAAAAGCCGAGAGCCTCGAGGTCCGGCAGCAGGCCGGCTTCGCTCAGGTACTCCGTCACCACCTTCGATCCCGGAGCGAGGCTGGTCTTCACCCACGGCTTGCGCTCGAGGCCCAGTTCCACCGCCTTCCGCGCCACCAGCCCGGCGCCGACCATCACGCTCGGGTTGGAGGTGTTCGTGCAGCTGGTGATCGCGGCGATCACGACCGACCCGTCCTTCACCTCGAACGCCGCCGGCTCTCCGTCCAGCGTCTGCCAATCCACCCGGGCACCGCGCACGATGGCGGGCCGCGTGGCGCTCGTTCCATCGCCGCCCTCGGCCCGCATGCGGCTTCCTGGCCCCCCGCTTCCCGATGCTGCGCCCCTGCGGAGCTCCGACAGCCAGCGGCCGAACGAGCTCTTCGCGTTGGTGAGGGCGATCCGCTGCTGCGGGAGCTTCGGCCCCGCGATGCTCGGCACGACGGATCCGAGGTCCAGGCTGACCGTATCCGTGTAGTCGGCGGCAGGGTCATCCGGCTCGTGAAACAGCCCGGACTCCCGCGCGTATGCTTCGACCAGCGCCACCTGCTCCTCGTTCCGACCGCTGAACCGCAGGTAGGCAAGAGTCTCCTTGTCGATCGGGAAGATCGCGCAGGTGGATCCGAACTCCGGCGACATGTTCCCGAGCGTCGCTCGGTCGGCGAGCGACAGGGCAGGCAGTCCCGGTCCAAAGAACTCCACGAACCGGCCCACGACTCCCCGCTGCCGGAGCATCTCCGTGACGCGGAGCACGAGATCTGTGGCAGTAGCCCCGTCCGGGAGCCGCCCTTCGAGCCGGAATCCGATTACTTCGGGAACCAGGAAACTGATCGGCTGACCCAGCATCGCCGCTTCGGCCTCGATTCCTCCGACGCCCCATCCAAGCACGCCGAGCCCGTTGATCATCGTCGTGTGGCTATCGGTCCCGACCAGCGTGTCGGGATAGGCGATCCTGTCTCCGTTCGCGCGTCCCTCGAACACCACCCGCGCGAGGTACTCCAGGTTCACCTGGTGCACGATCCCGGTGCTCGGCGGTACGACACGAAAGTTCTCGAACGCGTCCTGGCCCCAGCGCAGGAATTCGTAGCGCTCGCGATTCCGTTCGAACTCCTTTTCCGAGTTGATGAGCAGCGAGGCAAGGAGTCCGAACGAGTCGACCTGAACGGAATGGTCGATCACGAGCTCCGACGGCATCAGGGGATTGATCCGTGACGGGTCGCCTCCGAGTTGCGTCATCGCGTCCCGCATCGCCGCCAGGTCCACGACCGCCGGAACGCCCGTGAAGTCCTGCAGGATCACCCGCGCAGGCCGGAACGCGATTTCTCTCTCCTTCGAGGGTTCCCACCGGGCAAGCGCCTCGATGTCGTCCCGCGTGACGGATTCACCATCTTCGTGCCGCAGCAGGTTCTCGAGCAGGATTCGTATCGAGAACGGAAGGCGGTCCACGCGACCGATTCCGGCGCGGGTCAGGGCCCTCACGTCATACATCGTGGAGGACGAGCCATCGGGTAGCGCGAAGCTGCGCCGGGCCCCGAAGGAGTCGCGGCTGGTGTTGCTGTTGTCGGACATCATGATCCTCTCAAGTCTCCGGCCCCGGACGGGGCCGGAGGCGACCGATCGGCCGGTTCTGGTTCCTGGCGTTTCGACAGCTACGGAGAGAATATGCGGGCCCGCGGCCGACTCGTCGAGTCGAATGCTGGCCGTGAGCGGCCGACCTGCGGATATTATGGATTATCGCCGCTTCGGGGACCGCGAAGCGGAGCGGGCTCACCCTGTGTGGAGGCTGAATGGCGGATCGGTACAAGGCGGACCACAGGGGACGCGTGTTTAACTTCTTCTGGCCGTTCACACGGTGGCTGTTGACGGTTGGTACCTCCACGGTCGGCGCTATCCTGTTCTTCGGGCTGAGCCGGACGGAGATCATCGGGCGCCGGAACGCGATTCGGGACCGGAACACCCTGCTCCTGTCCAATCACCAGTCCCTGATCGACAGCTTCCTGATCGGATTCAGCGCGTATTACGGACAGGCGATTTTCAAGCCCTGGCTGATCCCGTGGAATCCGGCCGCCGAGGAGAATTTCTACAAGAACGCCTACCAGGGCTGGTGGTCGGACCAGTGGAAGTGCATTCCGGTGGCTCGCGGCCGTCGCGACATGCGGGCGGTGTACCGGATGATCCGGGCGCTGAAGGAAGGCACGATGATCCTGTTCCCGGAAGGGACCCGGAGCCGCACAGGCGCGATTGGCAGGGGTAGACCCGGGGCGGGGCTGGTGGCGCTCGCCAACCAGCCGCAGATCGTGCCGGTGACGATCATGGGCATGTCGGACGTGCTGCCGATCGGCGCCAGCTGGCCCATTCCGTTCCAGCGCGTGACGATCCTGTTCGGCCCCCCGATCGACTATTCACATCTGGTAGGGGACGAGCGTTCGAAGGAGACTGCCATGGCCGTAGTGGAGCAGGTGATGTCGGTCATTCGCTACCAGTACGACTGGATCAAGCGCTACCGGAACGGCGAAATCGGTCGGGATACACCGCCGTGGGTCGAGCCGGGATATGCGGAGGCCCTGCGGGCGGGTTGCCAGAGATCCGAGCTTGCGGAATCGAGCCCGGAGGTGGAACGTCTGTCCCTTCCGGAAGACAGCGAGGACGTCGAGCCAGTTGAATTCGACGGGTCCGACCGCGATACCGAAACTAGATTGATTGAAGAGGAGTGAGCGTCGTGATTCGAGCAGTTCTATGCGTTATTGCGTTCGCGGCGGCCGCCGCGTGTGGTGAGACCAGTCAGGAATCGGAGGTCCCCGTGGTCGTGATGGAGACGTCAAAAGGAACTCTGCGCATCGAAATGTTGCCGGAAGCGGCTCCGACTACGGTCGCAAACTTCCTCGAGTACGTTGATGCGGGTTTCTACGATGGACTGATCTTTCACAGGGTCGTTCCGGGATTCGTGATCCAGGGTGGAGGCTACGAGCCGGACATGGTCAAGCGACCGACGCGGGATGCGATCCAGAACGAGTCGGACAACGGAGTGCAGAATCTTCTCGGGACGTTGTCCATGGCGCGCACCAACGCGCCGCATAGCGGGACATCCCAGTTCTTCATCAATCTGGTCGACAACGGAGCGCTCGATTACGGCGTTCGATCGTCCGCGCGGCCAGATCAGGCGTGGGGATACGCCGTGTTCGCGCGGGTGATCGAGGGGATGGATGTCGTGGACGAGATCGCCCGGGTCCAGACCGGCCAGCGGGCCGGGATGGGAGATGTCCCGGTTGAGCCGGTCGTGATCCAGAAGGCGTACGTAGAGACTTCCTGACGACGAAGGCCCGGGTGGCAATCCGTCCGCCCGGGCCTTCAGCCTTTGGTTACTGCCCCGAGCCGTTGGCTCAGCCGATGGTCACCGGGCTGCCGGCCGAGACGACTTCCGTGATCGCGGACAACGCCTGTTCGAGGATCTCTCGGGTCACCACCAGCGGCGGGGCGATCCGGATCACCTGCTGATGCGTGTCGTTGCACAGAATGCCGCGGTCCATCAGGGCGTCGCAGAACGGCCTCGCCGGGCCCGACTCCTTACGTATGTCGATCCCGATCATCAGCCCACGGCCCCTGACTTCCGCGATGTGCGGTGAATCGAGCTCGCTGAGCCGGTCATGGAGCCAGGTTCCGAGTTCCAGGGAACGATCCGCCAGTCCCTCGTCCAGGATCACCTCCAGCGACGCCTGTCCGACCGCTGCGCCGAGCGGATTGCCGCCAAATGTCGAACCGTGATCACCAGGATGGAAGACCTCCATCACTTCGTCGTTGGCGAGGATCGCCGAGACGGGGAATACGCCGCCGCCGAGAGCCTTTCCGACGATCAGCACATCGCCGCGTGTGCCATCCCAGTCGCCGCAGAACAGCTTGCCCGTGCGACCCAACCCGGTCTGGATCTCGTCGTTCAGGACCAGTACGCCCCTGTCCCGGCAGATCTCGTGGACCGTGGTCATGTAGCCGTCCGGCGGCACGACGATTCCGCCTTCTCCCTGTATTGGCTCTACCAGGAACCCGACGGTATCGGCCGTGATTGCTCGCTCAAGCGCGTCCGAGTCGCCGTAGGGAATCGTCACGAACCCCGGCGCGAACGGCCCGAAGCCCGCTTTGTACTGCGCCTCCGAGGAAAACCCGACGATCGTGGTGGTGCGGCCGTGGAAGTTGTTCGCGCACACGATGATCTCGGCCCGGTCCTCCGGAACGCCCTTGACCTCGTAGCCCCACTTCCGGGCTGCCTTGAGCGCGGTCTCCACCGCTTCTGCGCCGGTGTTCATCGGGAGAGCCCGGTCGAATCCGGTCGCTTCACACAACTGTCTCAGGAACGGTCCCATTCGGTCGTTGTGAAACGCCCTGGATGTGAGGGTGAGGCGACCCGCTTGCTCTTCGAGGGCAGCGATGATCCGGGGATGGCGGTGGCCCTGGTTGACGGCCGAATACGCCGCGAGCATGTCGAGGTACTTCCTTCCCTCTACATCCCAGACCCAGACTCCTTCGCCCCGTTCCAGCACGACCGGCAGCGGCCCGTAGTTGTGGGCGCTCCAGCGATCGACTTCCCGTATGAATTCACCTGTCCGCGACATGTTCTGCTCCTGATTGCATTCCAGCTGATTGTGCCCGGCCCAACCGCGATCCGCGGTATACGACATATTCTGCCGGTCGAACCTGAACGTTCATCCCCCCGCCGCGCAACGGGATCTTCCCCGGGGCTGGACACACGGATCCCTGGCCGCCATCCTGTGCGCCGCGGTCGACGATCAGAAACGCGAATCCCGATTCATGTGCGAGGTCCCGATGTACATCTTCATCACGTTGCTGCTCGGTCTGATGATCTGCGGGTTCGGCGCCGGATTTGCCTTCGGCTGCCGCATGGACCCGGAGGAAAACAGGGACTGACGACTCCTCAATTCTCCCCGGTCTCCACGATCCTCTGAACGAGTTCCGGATCGTCGGGCAGCAACTCGGCGGCCGGTAGCCTCGGCACCAGTTCTTTCCATTCGGGCCGCAATCTGAACGACTCCGCGAACAGCGGCAGGGACTCGTCGACCCGCCCGACGCTGGCGAGCGTGACCGCGTGCCAGAACAGGGGCTCGGATTCCCCGGGCAACAGAGCTTCCGCCTTTCTGTATTCCTCGACCGCCGAATCGATGTCGCCTTCCGTGACGTATCCGTCGCCGGC
>JAENXO010000399.1 GCA_016649455.1 Gemmatimonadota bacterium
AGCTCAGCCATTACACGGAGGGCCTCACGGGAGGCGTCCACAACACCTGGATCGTGGACGACCTCGTGTACGCGGTCCACTACGGTACGCGCGCCGTTCACATCATCGACGTGTCGGATCCGTCCGCACCGGCAGAGGTCGGGCGCTGGCAGCTGCCGAACGCCGATCGGTTCCTGCATGACGTGACCGTGCTCGACGGCTACGCATACCTGTCCTACTGGAACGACGGCGTGGTGATCATCGATATCGGCGCCGGGACGCACGGTGGCACGCCCACCGAACCGAGGCTCGTATCGCAGTACGCATACAGCTACCGGCTGGGCTCCGAGAGCTACGCGAACACGCACCACGCGATCAGATACGGCGACTACGTGTTCACCGGAGACGAGATCTTCGGCTGCGCGGAATGCGTGAACGGTCCGCGCGGTTACATCCACGTGATCGACGTCAGTGACATCGACAACCCCCGGAAAGTCGGGTGGTACCGCGTCCCCGAGGCGGGCTCGCACAACCTGTGGGCCGAGGACGACAAGCTCTACATCGGATACTACCAGGCGGGTCTGCGGGTGGTGGACATCTCCGGTGAACTGCGCGGAGACCTGTACCGGCAGGGCCGGGAGATCGCCTGGTTCATGACCGAGGATGGCACCGGCAGCTGGCCGAACTCGACCGACACCTGGGGAGCGCAGCCGTTCAAGGGAAAGATCTACGCTTCGGATGGCAGGTCCGGCCTGTGGATCGTCGAGATGGAGGACGAGCCGCCGCTCGTCCCCTGATCTCGTCCGCTGCTCAGTCGAACAGTCCGTCCGGAACGGGCCGGCCGGGAAACGGCACCTCGTTGGTGATCGCGGCTACCCGCCATTCTCCGTCCAGTCGAATGAGCGAGAAGTTGTCCACGCCCCGATTGCCGCCGCCGTCCGGAATCTTCGCTTCGTACAGCACCCACACCTGCGCCATGTCTCCGAATTCGGTGGACTTGAGATCCAGGATCGTCTCCTTGAACCCCTTCTCCGTCACCTGCGGCGTTGCGTAGAACTCGTCGAAGTCCTCGATGAATCCGTCCAGCGTCAGCACGCTCATCGCGTCGCGCGAGCTGCGCAGAATGATCAGCGCCTCGGGAATGAACAGGGCGCGGGCCGGCTCCCAGTCGGGGACCCGGCCCGCTTCGGCGCTGATGATGTCGTACAGTTCACGGACGGTCGCCTCTGCACTCGGGGCGGCGGCCTCACTGGCATCCTGGGCGAAGAGCGGCATGACCAGGAGCAGCGAGGCGAGACCGGCAATCATCGGGACACGGCGGAGAGTCTTCGACATGAAATCCTCCCGGAGAAGGGCCCTGCGAAGGACCGTCCTGGATCGGTTCACCAGGAACGCAGGATTCGAAGATGCTCCCGCGCCCGCCCCGCGCGCTACCGTCCAGGCAGGTCGGCTGACCCACATCCGCGCGTCTGGAGTGGTCCCCGGAATCCGGTCGGTAGTATTCTTGCTCGTCTGACTGCCGGTCTGGTGCCAGCGGCCAGGAATTCGCGCGTCCTCTCGCCAGGATACACAGATGTCAACGGAATTCGGATTTCTCGACCAGGTCCACCGGGCGTTCAACCAGGCTGCGGCGCTGACGGACCTCGACGGGGGACTGCTGGCGCAGATTCGAACCTGCAACAGCGTCTATCGACTGACCTTTCCGTTGAAGCGTGACGACGGGTCGATCGAAGTAATCGAGGCGTGGCGGGCCGAGCACAGCCAGCACAAGCTCCCGACCAAGGGCGGGATCCGGTTCAGCAGCGGAGTTACCGAGGATGAAGTGATGGCCCTCGCCGCCCTGATGACCTTCAAGTGCTCCGTCGTGGACGTCCCGTTCGGCGGCGCTAAGGGTGGAATCAAGATCGACCGCGGCCATTACTCTGCGGGCGAGCTCGAGCGGATCACGCGCCGCTACACCTACGAGCTGATCAAGAAGCGCTTCATCGGCCCGGGCATCGATGTCCCCGCCCCTGACTACGGAACAGGGCCCACCGAGATGGCCTGGATCGTGGACACCTACAAATCGATGTCGAACGGTGAGCAGAACCCGGAAGCCTGCGTGACCGGCAAACCGATCGAGCAGGAGGGAATCCGTGGCCGGCTCGACGCCACGGGGCGAGGCGTGTTCTACGGAATCCGCGAGGTCTGCAACATTCCCGAGGAAATGAGCGACCTCAGACTCCCGACAGGACTGGAGGGCAAGCGGGTCGTCGTACAGGGACTGGGAAACGTCGGCTACCATGCTGCTCGACACCTGGAAGACGGCGGAGCCATCCTGGTGGGGCTCGCGGAGCGGGAAGGAGCAATCGCCAATCCCGGTGGGCTGGACCTGGATGCCGTCGTGGCGCACCGCGAGGAGACCGGATCTATCCTCGGCTTCCCCGGGGCGACCGACATCGCCCGATCCGCCGAGGCCCTCGAGCTCGATTGCGACATCCTGATTCCAGCCGCGCTGGAGAACCAGATCACGGCGGAGAACGCCGGGCGTATCCAGGCGAAGATCATCGGTGAAGCGGCCAACGGCCCCACCACGGCCGATGCCGACCAGATCCTGCTCGAACGCGGCGTCCGGGTGCTTCCGGACCTCTACCTGAACGCCGGCGGCGTTACGGTTTCATACTTCGAGTGGCTGAAGAACCTGTCGCATGTCCGGTTCGGCAGGATGGAGAAGCGGTTCGACGAGGCGGCCCACCGCAGCCTGCTGGTCGAAATCAGCAGGGTGACAGGCGTCGATGTCTCCACGACCGACATTCCCGACCTCGGAGCGGACGAAGAAGACCTCGTGCACTCGGGACTCGAAGAAACGATGGTCGTCGCGTATCACCAGATCCGGGACATCGAGAAGAGCCTGGGCATCAAGGACCTGCGAACGGCCTCGTTCGTCACGGCGATCAAGAAGATCGCGATCTCGTACCAGGAGCTCGGGATCTTCCCCTGAGTCCCGCCGCGGCCATGGAGACCGGGCCTTTCGGCCAGGCCCTGTCGGCCCGATACTTGCCCGCTGAGGTGCGGAATCGGCCATACCG
>JAENXO010000242.1 GCA_016649455.1 Gemmatimonadota bacterium
CGTTTCCATCATCTGCTCGAGCTTCTGGTCACGTGCGCCCTCGGCGGTGAGTCGACGACGCGGACCTGCGTCGTCGATCACGAACTCCAGCCTGTCCGGCGCCACTCCGATCCGCCCCCCGAGTTCAGTCCGGAATCCGGAGGACCGGACCCGATCATTCAGAAACGCTGCCAGGTCGTGGGCCAGCCCCGGCGGAACCTGCAGGTGCACGACCGAATCATCCAGCTCCCGGACCGAGGCGCCGCGCAAGCCTATCGCCTCACCTCCGAGGCCTTTCCCCTTCGCCGCCTCGATTACCTCCAGCCACACTGCCCTCAATCCCGCAGCGTCGGCCGGCGACGGCGAACTGTCATTCGGAGAATCCGCACGCGGCTCAGCCTCCTCCGTGCCGGGCTTCGCCTCCTCGGCCTTCGGCCCCGGCTGGTTCACGCTCGGCTTCGGCGTCGGACGATCGGCGCGCTTCGACTTCGGCGTCGGCCGTGCCTCCCGCTTGTTTTGCCGGGCGGTTTTCACTCGCTCGGGAACGTCGCCGGTCGGATCCTCCAGCAGACCCAGCAGCTCATCGATACCGATCGAAGCTTCCAGGCTGGCCAGGCGCAGGAGCAGTACCTCCAGCTGAATGCGAGGTTGAGAGCTCCGGCGGAACCTCCCGGAGGCCTCGAAGTCGGCCGTGGCCGCAAGCATTCGAAGCAACTCCTCGACCCGGAATTGCTCCGCGGCGTCGGCGAACGCCTGGCGCGTTTCCTCTGGCAGTTCCGGCGGAGCCGCACCGGGATCGAGACGGATCGCCAGGAGCAGGCGCAGGGTTTCTCCGAGCCCGCGTGCGAATTCCGCCAGGTCGTATCCCTCGTCGAGCAACGCCTGGACGAACGGAAACACCGCCGCCCGGTCTCCGGCAGCGGCGATCGAGAAATACTCCAGGTATTTCTCTTCTTCGACCAGGCCGAGCATACGCCGCACATCCTCGAGCCGCACGGAATCACCGGAAAACGAGAGGACCTGGTCGAGCAGCGACAGCGCGTCCCGCACTCCGCCATCCGCTCGTCGGGCGATCGGCAGCAACGCGGCGTCTTCCGCCTCCACTCCCTCTCGCTGCAGCACTTCGCGCAACCGTCCGAGCAGGTCGGGCACCGTGACCCGACGGAAGTCGAAGCGCTGCACCCGCGACAGGACCGGCGATGCCGACTGCTTGATCTTGTTGGGCTCGGTCGTCGCGAACACGAAGATCACGCGAGGTGGCGGCTCCTCGAGGATCTTGAGCAACGCGTTCCACGCGTCCCGGGTGAGCATGTGGGCTTCGTCGACGATGTAGATCTTGTGGCGATCATCATCAGACGGCGCGTACATCGCCCGTTCCCTCAGATCGCGAGCGTCGTCCACCCCGCGATTGCTCGCCGCATCGATCTCGACGACGTCGAGCGAAGTGCGTCCGGACCAGATCGATTCACACGACCCACACACACCGCACGGCTCTCCGCCGGATCGCTCCGGACAGTTGAGGGCCATGGCCAGCACACGAGCAGCCGTCGTCTTTCCGATTCCGCGCGGTCCGCAGAACAGATATGCGTGTCCGGGTCTCCCGTTCTCCACAGCGGCGCGGAGAGTCGAAGCGACGTGATCCTGACCGACCAACTCAGAGAATTGGCGGGGTCGATGGCTGCGTGCAAGCGCGGTGCGATACATGCCGGCCAAGCTACGTCCCGGGCCAGATCGATGAAAGCCGATAGAGCGGAATTCGGAGGATACTGAAGACCCGGGCTTACCGCGGCGACCTTTACACGCTTACCGCTGCTACCTTCACGGTCCTGACGGGATTCACGCGCGCCGGCCCCGCGGGCCCGGGATCCGGCAAGTTATGATCGACCCGCGAGACGGTCAAATTTCCGGGACCTGAACCTCGGAGAATCATGATTCATCGGAGCGGAAAGCGTCAGGCAGGTGCTCGACAAGCGGCGCACCACCTGCCGCGTTGGTCACTTCAACGATGTCGAACCGGAATTCCCTTCCCTCGCCGGGCCGGCCCGCGATCCACCCGGCCGCGGCCCGAGCCAGCCTTCGTCGCTTGGAAGCACTTACGGCCGCTGCCGGAGTCCCCCCGGGTCCCAGCCGTCTCGTCTTGACTTCCACGAACGCGATCGTCTGCCCGTCACGCACAATGAGGTCGATCTCGTTGCGCCCCTGGCGCCAGTTCCGGTACAGCACGTGCATTCCGTGCTGCTCCAGCCAGCGTGCAGCGAGTTCTTCACCAGCCCGTCCCGCTTCGTTCATCCCGTCCTGCGAATCCTGTTTCACGAGTCGCTTGACGCTGAGGGTGTCCAGAGCGGAACAACGGAGTGTCAACCGAACGACTGGAATGAATTCCGTGCCTGAGTCAGGTCGAGAAGCGCCGCGTCCAGCCCTCGTGGGCGAGCTCGACCTGTCCCGGCCAGCCCGCCTCGCTCACGAGCCGCGGAACATCGGCAGCCAGTCGAAACTGTGGGTATACGTGCGTGAGGAGGAGGATCTCCGGATCGGCGGCGGCGGCCAGGCGGGCTACCGAACCGGGCGACAGATGCGTTTCGATCGCATGAGAATCCGGGAGCGAACACTCGCACACCAGCAACTCTGCGCCTGAGCAGAATCCGGGCAGCGAATCCGACGGACCGGTGTCACCGGTGTATACGATTGTCTGTTCCGGCAGCTCGATGCGAAGCGCACGGCTCTCGTCGGTATGCGGAGTGGAATGTGTTCGGAGCGCGACCTCGGTACCCAACTCGTTCGAACCGCCGGCCACGGTCTCGTGCACCCGTACTTCGAACCCTGGATCGAGCACGAATTCACCGTACGCGTCAGACAGGTGCTCGAAGAACTCGGCGGTACCGGGGGGACCCCACACATCGAGCGGCTCGATCCGCCGGTCCGGCAACAGTCCATAAGTGAGCGCAAACAGGAGACCGGGAATCGCTCCCGTATGATCCGCGTGGAAATGCGTCAGAGCCAGGTCGGTGACCGCATGCCACGGCAGTCCGGTTCGGGCCATGGCCTGCAGACTCCCCGGGCCGCAGTCGAGCAGAAGTCGGATCGGGCCCGACTCCAGCCAGTAGGCGGAACAGGCGCGATCGGACTCCGGGACGACGGTCCCGCAGCCGACCACCACGAACCGGCTCGATCCGTTTCCCGCCGACACGCCGTGGGTCAAGCCACCTGGCCCCTGGGAAGATCCTTCAAGTCGATAGCCACCAGCGTACTTACGCCCGGCTCCTGCATCGTCACGCCGTAGACCTGGTCGGCGGCTTCAATGGTTCGTGAATTGTGGGTGATCACGATGAACTGAGTCTCGTCCTTGAACTGCTCGAGCATCGCCGTGAACCGACCGATGTTCGACTCATCCAGGGGAGCGTCCACTTCGTCCATCACGCAGAACGGACTCGGCTTGGCGAGATAGATCGCGAACAACAGCGCCAGTGCCGTGAGCGCTCTCTCGCCACCGGACAGCAGGTGGATGCGCTGTGTTCGCTTGCCGCGCGGGCTCGCCGAGATCTCGATCGGTGCGTCAAGCGGATCGTCGGGATCCTCGAGCCATACGTCCGCCTCGCCGCCCTCGAACAGCGTGACGAAGATCCGACGGAAATTCTCCCGGACCTGCTGGAACACCTCCTGAAAGGCGACCGACGCCGCCTCGTTGATCCTCTGGATCGAGTCGAGCAGGTCTCCGCGGGCAGACTCGAGGTCCTTCTTCTGCCCATCGAGAAACTCCAACCGCTCCCGCTCTTCGTCATGTTCGGCTGCGGCGAGGAGGTTCACGGGCCCGACGGATACCAGGTTCTGCCGGACCTGCTCCAGTTCGTGCGCCCAGTCGTCAGGTGTTCCCTGGTCCGGCCTCTCGGTCCGGTCCAGGAGCGATTCGAACTCTTCCTCCCACTCCGCCTCCAGTCGCTCTCGAATCGTGGCGCGCAGCCCCCGCATGCGAGTGGCTTCGAGCTCCAGCTCGTGCAGCCGTTCGCTCGAACCGCGTTCGCGCTGCCGCAGCTCCCGCAGCGCGGTCTCTCGCCGTTCGACGTCGCCCCGACTCTCATCCAGGAGTTCCTGCGCCTTCCGGAGCCCCTCGTCCAGGCTCGAACGCTCCTCGAACAGCGAGTGCAGGACTTCCTCGCTTCCGCCCAGATCCTCCTGTCCCCGCTCGATCGAAGCCTCGAGTTCGGCCCGCTCGCCCTGCAGGCGTCCGTCGCGTTGCTCGATTTCCTGCCGGGACTCCTCAGTCCGGCTGGCGCGATCGGTGGCAGCGGCCGAACGAGCTTCCTGGCGCGCGATTTCGAGACGCAGCTCCTGCAGGTCGCGCGCTGCCGTTTCCCATTCCGCCGTCGCGCTGACCAGCTCCTCTCTGTGCGCACCCAGCGCCGACTCGATCCCGGCTTTCCGCTCCTCGAGCGCGGCCATCCGTTCCACGTCACGCTCCCGCGCCGGGTCCTCGTCCGCGAGACTTTCGCGCAACTCAGAAATCCGATCGTCCAGTTCCGCCAGGTTCTTGCGGGTTCGGTCCAGCCTCTCGGCCATCGCTTCCCGCAGGGCCTCCTGCCTCCGGGCGTCCGTCGCCGCTGATTCGAGCTCGCGCTCCGTAGCCGCCGCACGGTCGGTAAGCTCGGCGGCTTCGGCGGCCAGGGACTCGCGGGCCGTGCGCAATTCGCCGAGCTCCGCCTCCAGCGCCGCCTTTCGTTCCGCGAGTTCCGAGAGCTCCGTCCGCCGGCGCAGTACACCCTTGCCGCTCGACGGCTGACCAAGCCTTACCGCACCGATAGCATCCTGGCCACTGCCGTCAGACATCACCCAGGCTGAGTCCGCTGGAGTGAACTCCTGCATTCCGGCGGAGACGCCCGCCAGAAGCGCGCGCGCCCAGCCTGCCCCCGCACCGTGAACCTCCACGAG
>JAENXO010000533.1 GCA_016649455.1 Gemmatimonadota bacterium
CACCAGCAGGCCAACGAATTGTCCGCTTCCGATTCGCATGTAGCAGTTCTTCCCTGGCAGCGATGGACGATGTCGATAAGCGATTGACGCCGTGGTGAAAGGAAAGAGGTGTGCCGGATTTTGGTGCGCTGTTCGTAACATCCATGTCATCAACCGCTTACATAATCCTGTGCGCTTTCCACTGGGCCCGCAGACCGGGCACCTGTTGCATGAATCCCACACGCAGAAGCAGGCAGATGGGATTCAAGGCCGGATTGGAACTCTCGACTCGGTGCCACCGTACAGGCAGGCAACCCGAACCGGAGAGTTCACGTGCGCAGATCCATCTTCGTCGCTGGGCTCGCCCTTGCCGTCGCACTGCCTCTATCCGCCCAGGAGGCACGACTTCCGGCCGATTCGATGGAGATCGGTCAGCAGTACACGAAGTGGTTCCTGGCCTACGAAGCGGACAGCCTGTGGTCGCACATGACGCCGGAAATGCAGGAGCGGAATGGCGGCACTGACCGCCTGGTGGAGATGATGGACCAGGTGGCGCTGCAGGTCGGCACGGAAGTCGAGGTGCTGGAAGAGCGGTACGTGACACGGAACGGAAAGCCGCAGTTCTGGCACACGGGACGCTTTTCGGTGATGCCGGAGCCGATTCAGATCCGCTGGGTCATCGAGCCGGATGGACGGATTTCGGGCGCCGGGATCAACCCGGCGAGCCAGGCTCCTCCTGTGGATCCGGAGTAGCCGGCGGCACAGGCGTCGGCCAGGACTCCAGGGTCGAAACAGTTCCGCCGAACCTGGCGTCGGGCGCGATCGACTGAACGTGCAGGTCGCGCTGCGGGAACGGTATCACGATCCCCTCTGCTTTGAGGGCTTCGTTCACCGCGATCCCGACTTGGCTGCGTTGTACGATCGACTCGTCGAACGTAGCTGTCCAGACGCGAAGCACGAAGTCCAGGGAGCTCTGTCCGAATCCGGTGAACAAGGCCACAGGTTCGGGGTGTTTGAGCACCCGCGGGCTCTTCCTGGCCACGTCGAGCAGAATCTCGACCACGCGCCGTGGATCGGTGCCGTATTTCACGCCGACCGGCACCTCGACCCGCCGCTTCGTATCGGACAGGGTCCAGTTGATCACTTCCGACTGAATCAGGTTCGAATTCGGCACCACGACATCGGCGCCGGCGAACGTCCTGATGATGCTCGAGCGGATGCCGATCCTTCGCACCTCACCGAACAGGCTCAGGGACGAAATCTCGATCTTGTCTCCCACCTTGATCGGCTGCTCGAAGATCAGGATGAACCCCGACACGAAGTTGTTGACGATGTTCTGAAGCCCGAATCCGATACCCACACCGAGGGCGCCGGCGAGGACCGCCATCTGCCCCCCGCCGATTCCCGCCGAGGCGGCGGCGAACAGGATTCCGATCAGCAGAATCGCCCATTGCGCCAGGGTCGCCCATGCGTCTGCCTGTCCGGGCGAGGTGGACAGGCTGGCGAGGATGTCGTCTCGCAGCACCGCCCGGACGATTCGCCCGATCCAGGTGGCAAGCCACAGGATCAGGACGAACAGCATGACGTTGCCGATAGAGATACCGACCGCGCCGACCGAGAACTCGTGGGTGATCAGCTCCTTGACCCATGAGAACAGCTCCCGGTCCGACCCGAACCAGCTGAGCGTTCCCCACGCCCAGATCACCAGGGCCATGATCCGGATCAGTCTCGTGACCACCTTGAGCACACGTTGCTCATTGTCACGAAACGCTCGAGACCGGGTCAACAGCGGACTGAACGAGACCACACGGGCCACGCCGGTGAGGACCGTGGCCGTGAGACTGACGACGATCGCAAGGTAGGCGCTGGGAATCAGCCCCTGGATGAGCAAGTCCGCGACGTTGACCCACCCCGCGATGTTCAGAAGCACGGATAGCCCGGCGATCCCGACCGCGATCCGGGATCCCAGGTCGAACAGCTTCCGCCAACCGCCCTTGACCCACAACCACTCCCCGGACTCCGGGTCCCGGACCAACGACAGCGCCCACACCGTGGTTCCGACCGCGAGACCGAGAAGCGCCAGACGATGGG
>JAENXO010000325.1 GCA_016649455.1 Gemmatimonadota bacterium
ACCGAAGAATCGCCCTACGAGCCAGCCCAGGATCGCTGCCGCGACGATCTGGGGAATCACGATGAAGAAATTGAACACGCCCATGTAATAGCCCATCTTCGACGGCGGCAGCGATCCGGTGAGGATCGCGTACGGCATCGACAGGATGCTCGCCCAGGCGACACCCACCCCGATCATCGAGCCCAGCAGCATCCGGGGATCCTGGATCAGCCAGATCGACAGGAGACCCGCCGCGCCGAACAGCAGGCAGATCACGTGGGCGATCTTCCGGCTCGTGTTCTTCGCCAGTACCGGGATCGCGAACGCGACCAGGGCGGCGACGCCGTTGTAGGTGGCGAAAGCGACGCCCACCCAGTTGGCGCCCTCGTTGTACAGGGCCGACGTGGCATCTGTGGTGCCGTAGATGTGACTGGTCACCGCGGCGGTCGTGTAGATCCACATCGCGAACAGGGCGAACCACGAGAAGAACTGCACCCAGGCCAGCTGCTTCATGGTCGTGGGCATGTCCTGGAAGTCGCACAGGATGGTGACGAATCCGTTGTCGTAGCGACCGGCCCGCTGCATGAGACCCGAGATCACCAGCAGGACGCCGACCACCGCCATGCCTCCCGACAGGATCATCACCTGGTACAGCTCGGCGCTGGCCAGCCAGGCGGAGAACAGGCCGCCCACGATGAACAGCCCCGCCCCGAGCCGGATCTGGCGGGTTCCGTTGAGGGCATACTCCTCCGCCGTCCGCACCGCGGCGGCGAAGCCCTCGCGCTCCTGGTTCTCCTCGAAGGAGGCCATCTCCTCGGGCGAGTATTCCTTCGACCTGGTGACGGTCCACAGCACGGCGATGAAGAACACTGCTGCGCCGAGGTAGAACGACCAGCGGACGGAGTCGGGAATGACGCCCGCCGGCGCTTCGTTGCTCACCCCGAACAGTCCCGTGAGCAGCCACGGAAGCATCGACGCGATGACGGCTCCGGTGCCGATGAAGAAGCTCTGCATCGCGAACCCGGTGGTCCGCTGCTCAGAGGGCAGGTTGTCGCCCACGAACGCGCGGAATGGCTCCATCGAGATGTTGATCGAGGCATCCATGATCCACAGCATGCCGGCCGCCACCCACAGGGTCGGGGAGTTCGGCATCGCGATCAGGGCCAGCGAGGCCAGGATCGCCCCGACCAGGAAGTAGGGACGCCGGCGACCCAGCCGGTTCCAGGTGCGATCGCTGAAGTAGCCGACGACCGGTTGGACCAGCAGCCCGGTCACGGGTGCAGCGATCCACAGAATCGGGATGTTCGAGACGCTGGCGCCCAGCGTCTCGAAGATCCGGCTCACGTTGGCGTTCTGCAGCGCGAAGCCGAACTGAATGCCCAGGAAGCCGAAGCTCATGTTCCAGATTTCCCAGAACGACAGGCGCGGCTTGGTGTGGACTTCGGACGAAGTGACGTCGGGGCGTGCTTCCATGGCGATCCTGGACCTCGTCAGTGGATTCGGATGAGCCGTCTACCCGTCGCGTCGCGATCGGTCCAGCCGTTGGATCAGCCCACCGACCTCGGGGTCCTCGAACACGTCGTCCAGCAACCGGGACATCGGACGCTGCCAGTTCGGACGCTGCGCCGACGAGGTTCCGGGCAGATTCACCCCCTCGGGTTCGAGCCAGAGATTCTCCAGCCAGGGAATGACCAGGGGGCTGTCCGATCGCCCGAGCCATTCCAGCATTACGGCCAGGAATTCCTCGGAGTCGTCCGGCGTACAGTCCAGCTCGGCGGCCAACCAGCGGATCGACGCCTCCCGTCTTAACCGCTCCACAGGAGCCGCACCCTCGGTGAGGAGACCGCAGCGGACGCGTTCGTCGATGTCTACGCCAGCGAGCCAGCCCGCGAACGTCGGGGTGTCGTGTGTGCCGAACAGGGCGATGTCCGCTCCCGTGGGAGGACCGGGAAGCGGCAACGGCTCGCTGGGGGGCCCGAATTCCTGTGCGAGTTCAATCCCGTCCGGCGCCGTCGCTCGCCATGCCTCGAACTGCGCCAGGAACATGCCCCAGATGCGATGACGTGGCAGTGCCTCATCGATCTGCGGCGGCACGGTACCGAGGTTCTCGCCGGCCACTTCGCATTCGTGTCGCACCGACTCCAACGTGAGGATGGCGAACAGCTCGTTGTCCGGGTACGCGACGTACGTCCCTTCGCTCACTTCGAGTCCATGCGGGACCCAGAACAATCTCGTCCAGGCCATGACGTGGTCGACCCTGAGCACCCCCGCGAGCTTCGTCTGGTGGGCAATGGACCTGGCCAGGTAGCGGTGTCCCTCGAGTCGCGACGCTTCGGGCAGCACGGGCGGAAAGCCCCAGTCCTGTCCGCTCGGAAAGCCCGCGTCGGGCGGAGCGCCCACCGACATTCCCGCGGCGAACAATGCCTGCCTGGACCACGTGTCGTACCCGTCGGGATGGACACCGACCGCCAGGTCCAGTCCCAGCCGGAAGCCCTCGTCGTGCAGCCGTCTCCGAAGCTCGCCCAGCTGGCGGCGCGCCAGGACCTGGGCCACCAGGTGGAACCGCTCTTCCTCCGGGTCGATGTGTTCGGAGCCGAGCGCCCCGGCACGGGCTGCGGCAGGCCAGACCCGCCAGTTCCGGCCGAGCCTGGCCTGGGCTCCACGGAATTGCGCGTACCGGACCAGTTCCTCGTCCAGGTCTGCCGGAGCAGGAGCCGGGAGCCCTGCCAGAGCGGCCCTGACCTCGGCATCCGCCCGGATCACATCCAGGGTGGACGGAGGTTCCGTCGGGACGTGGGAGCTTCCAAGATCGAGAATGAGCTCGGACCAGAACAGCCGGCTGACCGGCGAATACGGGCTTGGCTCAGCCGGATCCGAGTTGAAGGTCGGCAGCAGCGGGAGAACCATGGCCACTTCGGCTCCCCGTTCGCCCGCCCAGCGGCAGGTGGACTCGAGATCCCGGAGGTCGCCCAGCGAACGGCTCCGGGCCGAGCGGAGGGCGGCGAGCTGCGCTCCCACGCCCCAGCTGCGGTGCGATCCGGGCCTCCGCCATGCCCATTCGGGAGCGGAAATGATGTTGCAGGTCGCGGTCTCGCCCGCGGCCTCGACCGTGAGGCAGTGGTAGCCAAACGGCAGCGGGGAGCCCGATCGAAGCTCGCCGGTGGCGATCTCGAGCGGGAGCACGTCGCCGGTCTCGAGCCGGATCTCCGCGTGAGCGGGCCCTGACCCGGGGATCACGACGGGCGGCAGGGTCCCATCCCAGGCGACCAGCACCGGCGGCACGAGCCCCGCGTCCCTCGCGTTCCAGGCCCGGAGCGCCTCGGCCGCTTCGGCCGGCTTCGTGATGGGCGCGCCGAGCGAGGCACAGACGCGGACGAGCGTTTCCGGACCCACCGTGACCGCCCGGTCCAGGCCATCTACGTAGTGGGTGTACACACCCATTTGCTCCGCGAGGGAGTGGAGAGATTCCAGTTCGTTCATGCGCGTATCGAGGAGGTTCTCCGTTGATCAGGCTGAGTGCTCCGGCCGGGGATAATACCTGCGTCGCGGCTCGGAGCGCGAGAACAACGAAACAGCCCGGCCGCCGTCCGGCGACCGGGCTGTTTCGCCCCTTTTACACCCCGGGTGCGCTACGAATGATGCGCGCCCGGATCAGTAACCGTCATTCTGCACCAGGTTCGGGTTCGCCAGGATTTCTGACGACGGAATCGGGTAGATGTCACGTGTGTCCGGAGTCGCCTGTCCGCCCTGAACATTGCC
>JAENXO010000535.1 GCA_016649455.1 Gemmatimonadota bacterium
TGCCTGGACGAAGCTCTTCTTCGGGATCGGACGGAAGGACGACATCAAGCCCGGCGACCTGGTGGGAGCCATCACAGGGGAAACGGGAATCGTGGGCGGCCAGATCGGGAAGATCGATATCCGGGGAGGCTTCACGCTCGTGGAGATCGATTCGCAGGTCGTGGATGACGTGGTGCGGAAACTTGCGGGGGTTACGATCCGGGGGCAGGAAGTGCCGGTAAGACTGGACCGGGATCGCTGAGCGCCCTCGGAGCAGTGACTGTCGGCGCACGCACCGGCAACTGAGGAGTCCTGACCGTTCCGTGAGACGATTCGCGTTTCGCTTCGCCTGGGTGATCGGCTTTGCCGTGCTGCTTCTGGTTGCCGGCACCATGGCGTTTCAGTTCATTGCCGGGTGGAGCTTCCAGGATTCCCTGTGGATGACCGTCATAACGGTCACCGCGGTCGGGTACGAGGAAGTCAGAGCGATGGGTCCGGCGGCGAAGGTGATCGCCGCGGTCCTGCTCATCGGCGGAATCACCATGATGGGTCTGTGGTTCGCGGTGCTGACCTCGGCAATCGTGGAGATGGACCTGGCCCAGGTGTTCAGGATTCGACGCACGATGAAAAAGATCGAGCAGCTTAAGAATCACGTGGTCGTCTGCGGAGCGGGTCGCACCGGCAGGCAGGTGATACGCGAGCTCACTGAGGCGGACACTCCCTACCTGGTCGTGGAACGATCAGCGGAGAGAGCCGAGTATCTCCACCGTGAGTTCCCCGACGCGCTGGTGTTGGAAGACGACGCCACGAGGGACGAGACGCTGGTCGTCGCGAGAATCGGCACGGCCCGCGGGCTGGTCGCGTGCCTGAGCCAGGACACGGACAACCTGTTCGTCTGCCTCAGCGCCAGGGACTTGCAGCCCAACCTGAACATCGTCGCCCGCGCGTACGACGAACAGACGATGCAGAAGCTCTACATCGCCGGCGCCGACCATGTCGTCAGCCCGAACCTGACCGGTGGAATCCGCATGGCGGCGATGATGCTGCGACCCGAGGTCGTGAGCTTCCTGGATGTCGTGACGCGCGGAGACGGTCTGACCCTGCGCCTCGAGGAGATCCGCATCCACGCCGGCTCACCCATCGCGGGCAAGACTCTGTCCGAGGCCCATATTCCCCAGAAGACCGGACTGATCGTGATCGCCATGCGGCATCTCGATCAGCGCGACAGAGAAGGACCGTGGTCCTACAACCCGGGGCCGCAGGAAGAAGTCAGGGTCGGCGACGTGATGATCGTGATGGGCAACACCGACCAGATCGCCCGGCTGCGCCGGGAAACACAGCCCTGACCCGAGCCGTCCGACTGCAGGTCAGCTGTCGTCGGTTCCTCGCGCCATGCGTCGCTTCAGTTCTTCGAGTTGGGCATCCGCCAGTTCCTCGGGATCCGGCGCGTTGGCGGAGTCCTCAAGGCCGCCCAGCGCATCCTCGATATCCAGCGCAGCGGATGCCTCGAGTTCGTCATCTTCGATCGCGCGCTCCATGCGCTCGAATTCATCCACTGAAGACGCCGCACCTCCCCTGAGCTTCACTGTCGCTCGCGCGCGCCGGGCCTGGGCCGCGAGCGCGTCACGATTCTTCATCGCAGACTTCAACTGCGTCGTCATCTCAGTCACGCTGCGGCGTTGAAGGGCAAGCTCCGCTACCGCCGCCTCGGTCTTCTGCTCGTAAAGTTGGGCCCGGGACAGGTGCTTGAGCTCGAACCGGGCTGCGATTTCTACCGTTTCGGCGTCATCGATCTCCGCGGCTTGCCGGCCTCTTCGCTCTGCATCGGCGGCACGCTGCAGCTCCCTCTCCCGCAGCTGCCCGTAGTTCTCGATCTGTTTTTCGAGCTCGGGGATCGTCGCCTTCGCATCGATCAACTCTTCGCGCATTCCGGCCAGGACACGCGTGATGTCCTCGCTTGGATCCGCTCCCGCACGGTCTTCGAGCGAACTCAACAGTTGATCAAGCTTCCGCTTCAGTTTTCCAATCATGCAGCATTCTAGTCGACAGCCGCGGGATACGTCCACACTCAGGGTTCCGTCAA
>JAENXO010000354.1 GCA_016649455.1 Gemmatimonadota bacterium
ATCACGTGAGTCTGGATCTCGTCCCACAGGGCTGTCCACTCGGCGGGATCCACGATCACGCGTCGGCTCTTTTCCGTGATTCCGCTGATCTCCGTGGTTACTTCCTGCACCATATCGAACGCCACGACCTGGGCGTTCGGTGGAACCTCCGAGGCGCTCCCGGTGCCAACCGGACTGATAGGATCGTCACCCGAGCAGGCGGAGAGCGCGAACACGAGTAGGGCCGACAGTGAGCCGGTAGCGAGAATTCGTCTGATAGCCAGTGACGTCATCAATGCTCGTCCTCGATCTGTGTGTCAGAAGTTGAACTCACGATTCCTGTAGTATCTGGCGTCTACACCATAAGCGAACGGGGAGTGCCGTTCATGGCACTCCCCGCGAGTCATTCCTCTCGGCAGTCCATCGCCGCCGCCTGTTCCCCTACTTCATGCATGCCCGATAGGCGTTCACGAATCCATGACCGTAATACGGATCATGTCCCTTCTTGCCTTCGTCGTCAGCGGTCTGGGACAGGATCGTCTTGACCCGGTTCACGTTGATCCCCGGGTTGTTGGCCATCACCAGGGCGGCGACACCAGCGACGGCAGGCGCAGCCATGCTGGTCCCGGCGGCGAAGTAGTACCAATTCGGGCCTTCGCCCGGGCTCAGGACTCCATCGAACGGTGCGTATGCGGCCGGGTCGAAATCTCCGCCGGGGCCCGCCACGTGGATCGCCGAGTTTCCGAAGTTCGTATATGTAGCCATCGAGGTGTAGTCGGTGCCTCCGACAATCCAGCCATTGGGCGCTGTAGCGGAGACCGCGATCCCGTTTCCGGACTCGGCGGGAATCACGATCCAATTCTGGTTGTGGTCCAGGTCCCAGAAGTCGTTCCCGGCGGCCGACACCACGAGCACGCCATTGCGAGCCGCCCAATTCAGCGCCTTGTTGTACGCCGCTACCAGTTGACCGCCACCCTCCATGCTCTTCGGAAATGCACCGCTCAGGCTCATGTTGATGATGTCGGCGCCTGCTCCGCCATCTTCAACCGGCGTCGCAGCGTAGTAGATCCCCTGCAGGATCCAGCTGAACAACCCGCTTCCACCGTTCAGGACCTTTACGCCGATGATCGTGGCGTCCGGGGCGACGCCGATCGTGCCGATTCCGTTCGCCGGTGCCGCGGCGATTCCGGCCACATGCGTCGCGTGCCGGAAGACGGATGAGTCTTCATCATATTCGTACCCTGGGACGAACGACGCCGAAGCGGCGGCATCCAGGTTCGGCGCGATGTCGACGTGGTCGCTCGAGATGCCGCCGTCGAGAATGGCGATTCGCACACCCTCACCGGTGCACTCCGCTGCCCAGGCCGCCGGGGCGCCGATTGCTTCCATGTTCCACTGATACCCGAAGAAGCCGTCGTCATACGGATCGAACGACGCGTCTTCCAGCATTTCGACGCCGACGGGCACAACCCCGCTCACTTCGAAGTCTGGAAAACCGCCCTTGAAGGCCCGGCTGGCGAGCGCCCTTTCCAGAAAGTCCGGATTCTCCGACATGGCGACGCCGATACCGTCCGCCGAGTGCGAAAACACGACCGTGCCCCCGGCCTGTTCGACCGCGCGGGTCTGCTTAGCGTTCCACTTCCCGGCGTTGAGGATGTACGTATTGCCGGCGGAGGACACGGCCGCCTGCTGTGCAAATGCCGGCATGTCGTCACTGCTCTCCGGAATCAACGGCGTGTCATTGCATGCGGCGGCCCCGAGGGCCAGGCCGAAGGCGAGGACTGCTGCGGCAGTACGGCGCATGATGACTTCCTCCTTGCGTGAGCTTCGCCCCGGGTCGGCAGATGGGGCAGTATGTGTACCCGCCCGGAATGTACGTAGGCTTGACATTAGAATGTCGGCAGCCCGCTGCCAAGTGTCGCGCCGATGCCTCACTCTCCGGCGTATCGCTGCTGGAATTCCACATCCGTCACCCGCCCCGCCTCCACCCGGACCGTTCTCCACACCTTCGCTCCATCAACTTCAACTCCAAGCACATACACCCCCGCCGGGACATCGCCGATCGCGAAATGTTCGCCGAACACCGGATCCGGGTTCGCCCTCTCCTCGTAGGTCTCCGCGAACGAGAAGGGCGTCTCGGTCGGTTCCGGCTTTCGCACGCCGTACACGCGGGCCCCGGGAACCGGTTCTCCTGCGGAGTCGAACACCCGACCGGCGATCGCACCGGTGCCGGGCAACGGCTCGAGCCACAGTTGGGGATTCCGGGTGAACGGCGGATAGCGCTGCTCAGGGCTCACGACGACTTCCGCGTCCGCGTCGGCCGGCGTTGTGTGAATCTCGAGGTGCAGATGGTCGTTCGTCGCCCGGCCGGTGTTCCCTGCTCGCGCGATCGGCTGGCCTGCAGCCACGCGCTCGCCGGCCTCTACGAGCAGTTCCGAGTTGTGGTAATAAGTGGACCAGACGGCCTGGCCCTCGATCGGCTCGTCGTGCCGGATGACCACCGTGAGGGCGGCCGCCTCTGCCTCCCCCGCCAGGGCGACCTGCCCAGCCCCGATCGCGTGAATCACGGTCCCCTCGGGGACATTGAACTCGACGCCCTGGTGCTGTTGGAAATTGCCGCCCATCGTCGAGCCGTACGTGTAGGTCTGGTCGACGTGCGGATTGTCGGCGGGCAGCACCGGCCGCCGGAATCGGAAGTGCGACCTGTCCGAGGGCCCGACGGGGTCCACGCCAGTCGATGCATAGTTCCGGAACGACACGGCCCACTCGCACAGCCGGCGCGTGAGATCGTTGTGCTCACAGGTGGCTGCCGGGATGCCGCTCTCCAGTTCCCCGAACATCTCGTCTCGATCACCAGCCAGCCCCGACCGGGTCCGCTCTCCTCCGAGGGCGAGGAGATTCTCCCAGCTCCGACCACCGTCCTCGCTGGCTGACACTCCAGCGAGGTGCGCGACCTGGATCTGCGTCGCCTCTCCTTGTTCTGGCAAGCTCACATCAATAGCCAGCAAATACTTGTTGGATAGTCCATTAACATCTGTGATCTCACGCCAGTTCTCGCCGTCATCGGCGGTGATCCGCAGGCCGTCGGCGGTGGCCACGTACACCGTGTCGCCGACCGTCCGGATCCCGTTCGGAACCACGTATTGCCAGCGCGGTCCGAGCTTGCGGAAGGTCCAGTTGTCCCAGGTCCGCCCTCCGTCCCGAGACAGGCCCCAGCCATTCCCCACAGTGCCGTACCAGGTCTCGTCTCCCGCGAAGGCGAAGGAGTTGACGAAGTCCCAGCTGATCGAGGTAGTGTCTTCGCGGGAGGCCACGATCCGCTCCCAGTCATCGCCGAGTCCACTGCGGCTCACGAAGATCCCCTGCCCGTACGTTCCGACCCACACCGCGCCGTCTGGCGCCACGCCGACGGCCAGCACGTGAGTGCCCCAGCC
>JAENXO010000160.1 GCA_016649455.1 Gemmatimonadota bacterium
ACCGACTTCGATAGTACCGCGCCTTGGCCAGCGCATTACCCTCGAACGAATCGAAGACCTCGAGGGAATCTTCTGCCGCGTGCCTGGGAATGCCGGCGTCTGTGAGGGACAGGACCTGGATTTCCAGCCCCCCCAGAAGATCCTGGATTTCCTGGAGTTTGTGTGCGTTACGTGTCGCTACGAGAAAGGTACGGGACATGGAAGGTCGGCCCGGGCCCGCTCAACCGCTCCCGACGAGCGCGACTGCAGAAGCGTCGCCCGGGCCGTTCGGCTGCGCGCCCCGGCTCACGCCGGGATCGAAGCTGAGCAGGATGAGCAGCAGCGGAAGATAGATCAGCGATGTGCGGAAAAGTCCGCGGGCGGTCGGAGAATCGGCACGGACCCAGAAGCGAACTGCGGCAGCCAGATACGCGAGGCCGAGGGACAGCGCGACGAACGCGTACAACGACCCGGACAGGCCGAGGAGCGCGGGAAGCAGACTGGCCGGAATCAGGGCCAGGGCGTAGAGCACTGCCTGGCTCCTGGTCTGATGCCCCGTCGGATCCGTGACCCCGAGCATCTTCAGACCGCCTCGCCGGTAGTCCTCTCGGAACAGCCAGGCAAGGGCCAGAAAATGCGGCAACTGCCAGAGAAACAGGATTCCGAACAGGGCCCAGGCACCGGGGCCGAGTTCGCCACGTGCAGCGCTCCAGCCTCCCATGATCGGCAGCGCGCCCGGAACTGCTCCGACGAGCGTAGAGAGCGAGGATACGCGCTTCAAGGGAGTATACACGAGGACGTAGCTCAGGAGGGCAATCGCGGCCAGGAGCGCCGTGAGGGGATTCACGATCAGCGCGAGAAGAACAATTCCGCCGAGCGAGATTGCAGCCGCAAACGCAACCGCGGCTCCCGGCGTGACTCGTCCCGCTGGAAGCGGTCGTCCCTTCGTACGCTCCATGAGAGAGTCGATGTCTCGCTCCAGAAGCTGGTTCAGGGCGCTCGACCCTCCCGCCACCAGGCCGATCCCGAGGAGCGTGGCGAGCAACAGCAGAGGGTCCGGCCGACCACTGCTTCCGATCACGAAGCCCGCAGCGCTCGACACCAGCACCATCAGGGTGATCCTAGGTTTCGTCAGCTGCAGCAGGTCTGCCGGATGATTCCGCCTGTTTTCCATCACGAATCGGCCTGCAGGCGGCGAATGATTTCCGACGTCGACCGTCCCTGCTCGAGCTCGATCAACTGGACCTCACCTCCAGCCGCCAGCACCGATTCGGCTCCCGCGATCTGCTCGACGCGATAGTCTGCCCCCTTCACCAGCACATCAGGCAGTAACTGCTCGATCAGCCGGGCCGGAGTATCGTCATCGAAGATCGTCACTGCGTCCACACAGCGCAGCGCGGCGACCAGGCGGGCGCGGTCGGCTTCCGGTTGGATGGGCCGCCCTGGGCCCTTCAGACGGCGTGTCGAGTGGTCGGAATTGATCGCCACCACGAGCGCGTCTCCGAAATCGCGTGCGGTTTCCAGGGATGTCGCGTGCCCACTGTGCAGCAGGTCGAATACGCCGTTGCTGAATACGAGTCGGTAGTCGCGCGGTCGACCGAAGCGCTCGACCAGGTCCGCTTCCGACAAAACCCTCCCGCGGGAAGACGCCGGGCCGCTCAATACAGGGTCTCGTCGAGACCACCGCCCAGCGAACTCAGGGAATCGGGCAGAGAATCCTGCGGCTTGCGGGCGAACAGCACCTTCAGCGCGGGCGGGACGATGAAGGTGGAGAGGATGACCATGATCAGAATCGCGCTGTACACCGAGGACGACAGGATCCCCGCGGTGAGGCCGATCGATGCGAAAATCAGCCCGACTTCCCCTCGTGGAACCATTCCGACGCCGACGAGAAGCTTCGAGGTGTCCGGCCTGGTGACTCCGAGACCCGCCACGAGCTTCCCGACGATCGCGATGACCGTGAGGATGAGGCCCACCGCCAGAACTGCGAGGTTGAAGTCCTCCGTCCCGGGAATGAACAGTCGGACGTTCACCGGCGCCCCGACGGCAACGAAGAAGATCGGCGTGAAGATATCCGCTACCGGCTCGACCCTCTCGACGACCGCGTCGAACTGATTCGTCGATGACAGGACCAGACCCGCCGCGAATGCTCCGATGATCATCGCGGATCCGGCGAGATCCGCCAGCGCGGCGATCCCCAGCGCGAAACAGAACGCCGCGACGAGCAGCACACCCCGGGTACGCATGCGGTCGACGAAATCGAAGATCGCCGGCGCGAACCGAGTGCCGAGCACGACCGCAAGAACGAGGAAGCCAACGGCAAACACGAAGATCTTCGTGATCGACAGAACACCGAGCGCAGCTCCCCCCACCATTCCGGACACGACCGCGAGAATGACGATTCCCAGCACGTCATCGATTACGGCGGCCCCGATGATGATCCTGGCCTCCGGCGTATGCATGCGGCTCAGGTCCGAGAGTACCCGCGCCGTGATTCCGACTGAGGTCGCAGTCAGCGTGGCCCCGACGAATATGGCAACGACGGCGAAGCTGATGCCGGCCGGCCTGACGCCGATCGAGGGACTGGCCAGGTACCAGTACAGGAAGCCAAGCAGGAACGGCAGGAATACTCCGATCAAGGCTACCCGGGCCGCCGTGGGACCCACCCGGAACATCTCTTTCAGGTCCGTCTCCAGCCCGATCTCGAACAGCAGCAGGACGACGCCGATTTCGGCCAGGACATGGATGATGTCGTACATCTCACCTGAGGCGGGGATTACGCCCAGCACACTCGCGCCCAGGAGCACTCCCGCAACGAGTTCACCGAGGACGGCCGGCTGTCCCCGACGCTCCACCATTTCACCGAGCACCTTCGCCAAAACGAGGATGGCAATCAGGGTGAAGAACACGTCCCGAATTCGAGGTCCGTGGCCGCCCGAATCCTCGGCGTGAGCTTCATCCTGCTCGGCACCCGATTGCTGCGCCGCACCGGCAACCTCGTCCGCGGTCTCGTGACCGCCGGCCTCCTGCGGTTCCGCCTCCTGCAAAGTTTCAGCGGCCGCAGTGCTTTTCTCCTCGATCAACCCGGCGGGCGACCGTTCTGCCGCCACCCCGGAGCCCGGCACCAGGAGTCCGGGAAGAGGACGTCCTGCGATCAGCCACAGGCCGAGCAGCAGCAGAGCGAGCCTGCGGAGCTGCGTTCCGGTTCGCTTCCCGTTGCGCACGCGAGAAATCCGACGCCTTACCATTGGGACTGTGCTCCGTCCAGGATCTTCTGCACAAGATCGACGATGGCCAGTTCCTGCCCCCTGGTTTCGAGCTCCGTCTCCGGCGTGTACTCTCCGATTCCGGTCACAGATGCACCGCTCCAGATGATCTCGTTCCTGGTGTTGTCGATGATCTCGACTCGTGCCGAGAGCCTGATTCTGCGCTGAAACACCGTCGCCCCGACCTCTTCCTGGCTGGCGAAGTTCACCGCCGTGTCGTCGTACCTCGTGAGCGTCGTCGTAATCACCGCGTCAGCCGATTCCTCGGCCCCCAGCTGTGCTCCCAGCTTGCCGGTGGCGGCGTCGAGCAATTCCGCGGTGACCTTCTCCGTGAGCGCAAACTGAGTCGTCTGGTTGTCGATTGGCGCTACATAAATCGTCTTCACGTGTGACGGAAGGCCACCACCACCGGAGAACGTGTAGTTGCATCCGCTGATGGCGCAAAGCACACCGAGCGCCAGGCTATGGCGTATAGGGAAGCGCATATATCTCGCTCTGATGTCGCGTGACCGGGCTCTGCACCTGCTCAATCTCCCACCGCACCCGGCTCGGGCGCTCAAAGTCCCTGTACTCGGCGCTCAACGGCCACTCTCCGTCCGTGGACCAATTGACCCGGACCCGTCGTATGACCTTGTCTCGTCGTCGCTCCTCGAGCGTTTCCAGTCGGCCATTCTCCAGCCGGAATACCTGCGTCCGGTCTCCGAACGGCCCGTACACCAGGACCGAGTCTCCATCGGCGACGTACGCTCTCGGAACGGCGCCGGGCTCAGGTCGGAATAGTCCGGCCATCGCGAATATGAACGGGCGTGGCGGAACGTCGATGTCTTCGATCTGCCCGCGCGAGGTAAGCTGCCCGTCCGCGCTCGCGATCGCCATTGCCACGTCTCCCGAGGTGAACAGATCGAGTCTCAGGCTGTCGGGTGGATTGAATCGTCCGACACCGTCTCCCTCGACGTCTCCACGACGGTCGCCGTAGCGCCACTCGAAGCGGATGAGCGCCGGGGCGGCCGCCCCCCGCCCCGACCGAAGGCGATCCGCGATCGCAGCCGGATTGGCGAGCGGCGGGCCAGTCTCGATGGACGTCGCACACGCCGCGAGAAGAAGCGCAGCGGCCAGGGTGCCAGTCCGGCGGACGATTCTCGTGTTCAACGTGCGGCCAAGCTACCCGAGCCCCGGAAGAGGGTCAAGAAAATCACGGACTCGCCGGAGCCTGGGCTCCAGGCCCGTTGGCCCCGGTTTCCGCAGCACGTCTCAACTGCTCGAGTATTCTCTGCGCCTCGACCGGGATCCGACGCGTCCGAAGACCCGAGTCGGTACACACGAGAGTCGTCGTCCCCCGGGCGAGCAAGGCTTCGTCCTCCGCCCTGACCGCTTCGTATTCGAATGTGACCGAGCGACTGCGGACCTGCTTCACGCGAGACCGGACCCACACCAGGTCGTCGTATCCCGCCCCCCTCCGATAGTCCAGTTCCGCCCGCGCGACCGGCAACAGGACTCCCTCCCGCTCCAGGCCGGCGTACGACACGCCGTTGGCTCGCATCAACTCTGTCCGGCCGAGTTCGAACCACGCAAGGTAATTCATATGGTGAGCATGTCCCATCTGATCCGTTTCCGCGTATCGGACGCGAATCTCGGTCCTGCTTCCGGGAATCTGGTCAGCTGCCATCGCTCATGCCGCTCCACTGTCCGTGTGTCGCCTGTCGTCCGACCCTGCTCTATACTGTCGTCGATGGATCAGAATGGCACCCTCATCGTCTCCGACGCCCATCTCGGCGCCGCACCACTCGAGCACGAGGATGCGTTCCGGAGGTTCCTCGCCCAGGCGGCGGACCGAACCCGGGACCTCGTGATCAACGGGGATCTGTTCGACTTCTGGTTCGAATACGGAACCGTGATCCAGCGGCGCCATTTCCCGGTCCTCCACATTCTCCGGGATCTGGTCGAATCCGGTGTGCGGATCCGACTCGTCGCGGGGAATCATGATTTCTGGGGTGGTTCGTTCCTCGCGGATGAGATCGGCATCGAGCTGATCGATGGGCCAATCAGAACGACGCTCGGGTGCAGATCCGCGATCGTGGCGCACGGTGATGGGCTCGGGAGCGGTGACTGGGGCTACAAGGTTCTCAAGTCCGTAATCCGGAGCCGCGTCGCCAGATCGGGATTCCGCTGGCTTCATCCGGATCTGTCCGCGGGCATTATCCGTCTCGTGAGCCGGACTGAGAGTCGGCACGGAGAAACCCCGGATGCGGAATCGCTGGGCCGGGCCTCCCGGCTTCATACCTGGTCGGCGGAGCAACTCCACGCCAGTCCCGACATCGACCTGGTCGTGCTCGGGCACTGTCACGTACCGGAGATTCGAGAGCTCGTCCCGGGTCGATTCTATCTCAACCCCGGAGACTGGGTACAGCACTGCAGCTGGGCGGAAGTGGAACCCGATCGGATGCGCGTGCTCCGGCTGCCCGAGGCCGGTTCCGGCAGCCAGACCGAGGTGATGTTCGAGGTCGCGTTTCCGGCTCCCCCTGGCCTGGTGTCCGAAGCTCCCGCGGCGGTCGCAGCGGAGCTCGAGTCTCAGGGCCCGACCGGAACGCTGTAGCGGAAAGCCGCGCCGGGCGAACCATCCGGCGGGGGAACGATTTCACCCGCAAAATCCCACAGTTGGGCCGACACCCAAGCATCCACTCCCGCAAACAGTGCCCAGAACACAGCCAGGGTGGCCCAGTCCTCGAACTGTTCCTCCCGCGAACTCACCAGGTCCTGGTCCAGCGGATCGGCTCCTCTGGCCGCTTTGAGCTTGGAATTCGTCTTCAGCAGCATCCACAGGGAGCCGGCTTCCATCGCGAAGTAGAAGGCTCCCCGGCCGGGCTGGTCGACCGAGACCTGTCCCCAGCCCGGAAGTACGAGCGACCGGAAGAAGGCTCCCATCGGGCTGACGGGGGGCGATACCCCTGCGCTGTCCGCACCGATCGCCTGGACGCTGGAG
>JAENXO010000269.1 GCA_016649455.1 Gemmatimonadota bacterium
AGAGTATCGCTCGGCGATCGATACAATACAATCAAGCGGAGTCACGGTGAACGGCTGTTTCGTGATCGGACTGGACGGCCACACGACCGGCATCTTCGACCAGGTGTACGATTTCGTGCGGGATTCCGGGCTGTACGAAGTTCAGGTCACGGTCCTCACACCGTTCCCGGGAACGCCGCTGTACGATCGTCTGGGACGTGAAGGCCGGATTCTCGAGCCGGGTGCCTGGGACCGCTGTACGCTGTTCGACGTGAACTTTCAGCCGTCTCACATGAGCCCATCCGAACTCGCAGGTGGCTTCCGAGACCTCGTTCAGCGGCTGTACGGCGAGGATTTCACGCAGTGGAGAAGAGACAACTACTGGAAGGCGCAGGGAGGGAGGCCGGCCAGCCGGGCCCGCCACTCGCCGCCGGCGAGGCCGGGAAGTTTGCCCCCGCAGAAGGGAGCCGTATCGTGAACAGGACCCCCGTATTCTCGATTCCATTCTTTCTGTCAGGCCTGTACGACGGCGTGCTCGGGGTGGGATTTCTTTTCGCCGCGCCCGAGCTGTTCGAGTGGTTGGGCATCCCGCCGCTGGAGCACTACGGGTACATCCACTTCGCGGCAGCCCTGCTGATCGTGTTCGCCCTGATGTTCCTGGCGATCGCGCGGGCCCCGCTCGCGAACCGGAACCTGATTCCGTATGGAATGCTTCTGAAGGTGTCCTACTGCTCGGTCGTGTTCTACCACTGGTCCACGGGGGGGATCACGGACATATGGAAGCCGTTCGCGTTCGTGGATCTGGCGTTCCTGGCTCTGTTCGCGTGGGCTTACGTTGGGTTGGGGAAGATCTCGCGAGCGGAAGGCGTGTCGGCCTGAGTCCGGGGGTCAGTCCTTCTTCCGCCTGCTCGATTTCGTACCTGTGCATTTCGGGAGATGTGAGTTCGTGAAGGTACCTTCACGAACTGAACCTCCACGAATTCACGTTCGACTCGAGCGGCCGCAGAATCTATGTTTCGGCCTGCGGATCGTGCCGTTTCCCACCTCCCGGCCCGGTATTCATGTCCGAATTGCTCGAGCAGATCAGCTCCGAACTCGCCGACCGCTACCGGATCGAATCGGAGATCGGTCGCGGTGGCATGGCCACCGTGTTCCTCGCAGAGGACCTGAAGCACCACAGAATGGTGGCGATCAAGGTCCTGCATCCCGACCTCGCCGCTACGCTCGGGGCCGATCGCTTCCTGCGTGAGATCGAGATCACTGCGCGCCTGAGCCACCCCTTTATTCTACCGTTACTCGATTCCGGGGAAGCGGGCGGACACCTGTTCTACGTGATGCCGTTCGTCGCAGGAAGGTCACTTCGGGACCGCCTGTCAGATGACCAGCCTCCGGTGATTGCCGAAGTCCTGTTCATCACGGGCCAGGTGGCGTCCGCGCTCGACTACGCGCATCGGCAGGGGGTCACCCACCGGGATGTGAAGCCGGAGAACATTCTCCTGTCGGAAGGGCATTCCCTGGTGGCGGACTTCGGGGTCGCGGGTGCCATCGCTTCGGCGGGAGAATCGCGGATCACCCGTGGCGGAGTTCCCGTCGGAACGCCCGGCTACATGAGCCCAGAACAGGCTGCGGGCAGCACGAACATCAGTCCGCGAACCGACGTGTTCGGTCTCGGGTGCCTGGTGTACGAGGCGCTGGTCGGTGGGACGCCCGAGCAGTGGCCGACCGAGGAGGCGCTGCGGCTCGGCCGATTCCCCGACGCTTCCCTCGAACACCGGGCCCGCCTCGATCGACTGCCAGGCCGGGTCGAGCAGGTACTGGTGAAGGCCCTGGCGATTCGACCGGAGGACCGCTTTGGATCGCCGGGCGAATTCTCTAAGGCGCTCGCGCAGGCCGCTTCCGGGACGGCGAAGCTCGCCCCCGATACCGTGCGCGAGGTGCTGGAGCGTGCATCGGAACTGGATCTCGAGACGAGCCCCACCGACGGAGCCCTGTCCATCGGAACGATCGAACAGATTGCGGCTGAGGCAGGGATCGCGCCGGACAACGTCCGGGTTGCGATCCGGCAGGTCGGCCCGGCGACCGGAAGCCCCCCAGCTCCAGTCCGTCCGAGCGCTATCGTCGCCACCAGCGGCACCACGATAGACAAGAAGGCCGAGAAAATCTCCGCTCAGCGGCTGGTAGACGGAGAGATCCCTGCCTCGGAGCACGGGGCGCTCGCAGCCGAGATCCAGCGCACGCTCGGGCAGGCGGGACACGTGACCAGTCTTGGTCGATCGCTCACCTGGACCTCCACCTCCCAGAGCGCTGGCGACCCTCGCGTGCTGGTAACGATCTCGGCGGAGGACGGCCGGTCGCACATCCTCGTGGAACAGAGTCAGGGCAACGACCTCACGAAGTACATCGTTCCAGCGCTGTCCGCAGCCGGCGGTGCTACCGTCGGCATGAGCCTGATCGCCCTGCTGTTCGGGGGTGACACCGGAGCAGTCGCCGGCGGTATCGCACTGGTCGCGACGATGGCCACGTTCGCCGCCGGGAGCGCGATGACCGCCGCGCACACGATGTGGGCACGGTTCCGAAACCGCTCGATTCCCCGGGTCGAGCAGCTGGCGGACCAGCTGGCGGAATTCGCAGTTCTGCCAGGCACGGCAGACCGATGACAGACAAATCGGGCGCCCGCCGTCCGGCCATGCTGAAACTGCGTAGACTGGTCCTGGCGGTTACCTGGTCAGCCCTGTTCGTCCTCTGCTTCACCAACATCGAGACTCCCGGCGACTTCGACCGGTTCGTCGCTTTCGGACGTGCGGCGAGCGACGGAACGGTCGTTTACGATCCCGCGGTCGAGGCTGAGTACTTCAGTCCGGACGCCGGCCACTGGGCTACCTGGCCGCCCGGATTCGTGCCCGTCGCTTCTGTGTTTGCCTGGTTGTATGGGATCGCTGAGGCACCCGCGGTTGTCCTGTTCCAGCTGCTCAATCTCTTGATGCTGGCCGTCTCGTTGCTGGTGGCTGGAGAATGGCTGACCGGAATGGTGCCGCGCTCGCCGGACCCGGAGAACCGACTTACGTGGGATGCGCCGCTGGTCGCGGTGGCACTTCTCGTTCCAATCAGCCTCGTCTCCAGCAATTTCGAACTGGTCCAGAGCAATCTGCTGGTTCTGGGCCTCGTGTTGCTCGGCTTTCGCCTGCTCGAATCAAAGAGATGGCTCGGGGGGTTCCTGTTCGGAGTCGGGTCCGCGATCAAGGCGACACCGATCCTCCTACTGCCGTACCTGGTCTGGCGAGGGCGGTGGCGTGACCTGGGACCTGCGCTGGCAGGCGTATTCGTCGGTTGGGTCATGCTCCCTGCTCTGGTTCTCGGACCGTCCGCCACCGGCGCCTGGTGGCGCGCCTGGATCGACGCGCTTCCCGTCACGGGCTCCATGGACGGCTGGTTGAACCAGTCCCTGCACTCGATGGCCGTTGTGCACTTCGGCTCGGAGGCTGGAATCACGGTCTGGATCGTCGCCACGATCCTTCTCGCGCTGCTGATTCTGATTGCATTCGGTCGACCATTCCGCCGCGTCGATACGCATCGAACGGCGGCCGAGGTCTGCGTGCTTCTGGCGGCGACTACGATCGTCTCACCCGTGTCCTGGAAGGCGCACTACGTTACGCTCGTTCCCCTTGCCGCCGCCGTGTGGGTCCTGGCGCAGGGCGCGGAACAGGGCCGCCGCCGCACCGCGCTGATCGTCCTGGCGATCGCCGCAACTGGAATCAACCTGCCGGCGCCGGATCTGATCGGTCGATCGGCCGCCGTATTCCTCCAGGGATACGGAATTGTGTTGTGCATGGCGCTGTTGCTTGTCGGCGTTGCCCTGCTTCTGCTCGGTTCCGTCCCGCCGACACCCGCGGGTGTCGCGTCAACCAGTGAGCGCGTCTGATCCTCGCGATGACCGCTGCTCACGCGATGTGGGTACGGTTCCGAAACCGCTCGATTCCGAGGGTCGAGCAGCTGGCGGACCAGCTGGTGGAGTCCGTATCGCGGAAGACCCTGCCGCCCGGTCCTTCTCAGGGCTGACGGATCTCGACATGCAGGTCATCGAAAATGCCCCCGGGATGTAATTGAGACTTCCGGGTATGACGATGACGGCCCGTCGAGAAGTGGTGCACTCGTGCCGTACAGGTACCGACCGAAGAACTCCCTCACGTAGTCCCGTTGTATCTCGAGAGCTCGAGCACCGTCGTAGTCACCTCCCTCACCCGGCCACATGGATGTGAACAGCGGGAGGTCCGAAAAACTCGCGTGCTCGAATCCTTCAATGACGAGCAGGTATGCAGGTCCGTTCGCTCGGTCGCGGAATACCGTCAGGGCCGATCCGCCCACTCCCATTCCGGACCGACGCGCGGAGAGCAGCATCAGTGCGGCGTCCGTGGACTGGTCGAGAAGATCTCCGAACATGAATCCGTCCATGTCTGCCGCTGCCAGGACTCGTGAGTCGGTC
>JAENXO010000461.1 GCA_016649455.1 Gemmatimonadota bacterium
AATCCCGATGCGCTGGGCTTCCGGCTGTCGCAGGACCCGCTGTGGGCGATCGATGGGCATGTCGCCAGGCTGTTCGGCAAGGGGATCTGGGCATCGGTGGATCTCGGCTACATCATCGGCGGACGCACCGCGAAGGACGGTGAGCCGAGCAGCGAGACTCAGAAGAGCGCCCGAGTGGGAGCGACGCTGGCGATCCCGCTGGCCAAGCGGCACTCGATCAAACTCGGGTATTTCGCTGGCCTGTATACCCGGCTCGGTTCGGATTTCGACAACCTCGGAATCGTCTATCAGTACCGCTGGGGCGGCGGAATCTGAGTGTCTGACCAGCACGTGGCCTTCGCCCGTGTCTGACGAGAAACGGCCGGCTCTCCCGACCCGGGTGTGGCGGTCCATCTTCCGCACGCCACTCACTCCGGGATCTGAGCGCGAGCGTAAGCGCGTCGTGCTCGATCACCTGGTACTCCACCTTCGGCCGGTCCGCGTGCCGAACCGAACTCTGCCGTTCACCCACACGTTCGGCCTGGGCGGTATGTCGGCGGTCCTGGTCCTGCTGCTGATCCTCAGCGGTGTTCTGCTGATGTTCGTGTACGAGCCCTCGCCCGAGCGGGCCTACGGGTCGATTCTGCGGCTGCGGGACGAGGTCAGGTTCGGCGGATTCGTGCGCGGAATTCACCACTGGAGCGCGAACCTGCTGGTGATCGTCGTATTCCTGCACCTGCTCCGGACCTTCTTCACCGGCGCGTTTCACGGGGCGAGGCAGTTCAACTGGGTGATCGGTGTCCTGCTGCTGCTCGGGGTGGTGGCGTCGAACTTCACCGGCTACCTGCTGCCGTGGGACCAGCTGTCGTACTGGGCGATCACGATCGTCACCGGGATGCTGGGATACGTACCGCTGGCCGGCGAGTGGCTGCAGAGTACGGCCCGGGCGGGCACGGAGATCGGGGCCTCGACGCTGATCCTGTTCTACACCCTGCACACGACCGTACTGCCCGTGCTGCTGGTGGCGTTCATGGCGTTCCACTTCTGGCGAGTGCGCAAGGTCCGCGGGGTCGTAGTGCCGTACGCCTACGACGAGGCTCCTGAGGAGAAGCCGGCCACGACCCTGTTCGTACCCGATCTGCTGGCGCGTGAATTCTCGGTGTCGCTCATTCTCACGGCCGCGGTGCTGGTGACGGCGCTGCTGTTCGCCGCCGGTCTCGGCGCGCCGGCCAACCCGGGGATGAGCCCGAATCCGGCCAAGGCACCGTGGTACTTCCTCGGTGTGCAGGAGCTTCTGCTGCATTTCCACCCGCTGTTCGCGGTCGTCCTCGTGCCGCTGGCGGGCATCGTGGGGCTGCTCGCGATTCCGTACCTGAAGTACGACGCCGAGATCTCCGGTCCGTGGTTTCTAACGCTGCGAGGGCGGGACACGGCCCGTACGGCGGCCCTGGTGGCGTTCGGGGCGACGCTGGTCTGGGTCCTGGTCGATGAGTTCGTGCTCGACTTCGGGCGCTGGCTGCCGTGGCTGCCCGGACAGGTGTCGGAAGGGTTGATTCCCGTGACGATCGGCTTCGGACTGCTCGCCGGGCTGCTGGCGTGGCTGAAGCGGAGCACCGGGGCGACGAAGAACGAGATCGTGCAGGCCGCCTTCGCGGCGATCACCACCGCATTCCTCGTCCTCACCGCGACCGGGATCTGGTTCCGTGGCCAGGGAATGGCCCTCACGTGGCCCTGGAGGGTGTAGAATGCCCACTCGTCGCGGATTCCTGGGCAGGGTGTGGCTGGCGCTCGGCGGGGTCGCCCTGGTCGAATACGCCTGGCTGGCGTTCGAATTCCTCAGGCCACCACGCGCGTCGGCCGAGGCGCTGCCGATCGTCAATGCGGGGCCGCTGGATGCGTTCGACCCGGGCAGCGTCACGGCGTTTCCGGAGGGGAAGTACTACCTGGTGCGCCTCGAGGACGGTGGGTTCCTGGCGCTGTCACGCACCTGTACCCATCTCGGCTGCACCGTGCCGTGGGTCGAAGAGGAGGGACGTTTCCTCTGCCCGTGCCACGCCTCGGCGTTCGACCTGCGTGGCGTAGTGGCGAATCCACCGGCGCCCAGGCCGCTCGATACACACCCGGTCCGCATCGAGAACGGAATCGTCAAGGTCGATCTCGGGCGCACCGTGCGTCGTGAGGCGTTCAACCGCGACCAGGTGACGTACGCGTGAAGCGGCCCGATCCGGCTTCCGCCACCGACGCCGGGGAACGCGACCCGTTGCTGGGGTGGAAGCGCGCGGGCCTCGCGGCGACGATCCTGATCGTGCTGACGGTCCCCCTGTATGCGCTGAAGGAGGGGCGGGTCCGGGCGGGCCGTGCCGCGGGCGCAGTCGTCATGGACGAGTTCGTCGGCGTGGACGCCTGCGCCGAGTGCCACGAATCGGCCACGGAGGCATGGCGGGGATCGAATCATGACAACGCGATGGCCGTGGCGGACTCGATGACCGTGCGGGGCGACTTCGACGACACGGAATTCGAGCACGACGGGATCACGACGCGGTTCTCCCGCCGGGACGGGAAGTACTTCG
>JAENXO010000560.1 GCA_016649455.1 Gemmatimonadota bacterium
CGCCAGCTGGCGCAACGCCTCGCAGCCGCGGGAGTGACCGGAATCCTCAACTTCACTTCGACCAAGATCGATCCGGGGCCCGGCGTAGCGGTCCGCGTGATGGATATCGCGGTGGAGCTCGAGGGACTCAGCTACACCATCCTGACCGGGGCCCGAGCGGTCGGAACGAGCCCATGAGCCCGGCCGGATCGAAACTGCACATCTCGAGTGAAGTCGGCCGGCTCAAACGGGTAATCTGCCATTCGCCGGGACCCGAGCTCACGGTCGTGACCCCGAGCAACCGGGCCGACTATCTGTTCGACGACATTCTCGATCTCGAAATCGCCCGACGGGAGCACTCCCGATTCGTGGCGATTCTGTCACGCTTTGCCGAGGTGCTGGAGGTCTCGGACCTGCTGACGGAGATCCTCGCGATTCCGGAAGCCCGCTCATACGTGGTGAACAATTCCGGGGACGCGATTCGCGAGCGAGCGACGGATCTCACCGCCGAGGAGCTCACCCGGCTGTACATCGAGGGAGAGGAGAGTCGCGGCGGAGCGCTGGCGGAGCTCGTGAACGAGTCGGGCTACGCGCTTCCGCCGTTGCCGAACCTGTTGTTCATGCGCGATTCCGCTGCAGTCATCGGCGACCGCGTGATGGTCGCTTCAATGCGACACGAGGTCCGGTGGAGCGAAGAGGTGTTGTCGCACGCGCTGTTCGCATTTCACCCTGCGCTGCGAAACGAGGGCCTGTGGTACGACGGGTCGGAAGAACGTCGCCTGAACGTCCGGCTGGAGGGCGGAGATGTTCATGTTCTCCGGCGTGACCTGCTCGCGGTGGGCATGTCCGAACGGACCACGGCCGCCGGTATCGATCAGCTCGCCGAGGCGCTGTTCCGGGATGGAGAAGTCACGAACCTGCTGGTCGTCCTGATGCCCCCGCACCGGTCGTCGATCCACCTCGACATGATATTCACGGTGCTCGACCGGGATCTCTGCTGTGTGTTTCCGCCGTACTTCTTCGGTCCCACCCGGCTTCCGGTGCTCCACGTCCGAAAGGGAAGGGCGGGAGTCACGGAAGCAGCGAACCTGTTTGCGGCTTTGCGGGATGTCTCGATTCCGCTGCAGCCCGTGTTCTGTGGCGGCGAGAGGCGCACGATGCAGGAGCGCGAGCAATGGGCGAGCGGCTGCAATTTCGTCGCGGTCGGGCCGGGCCAGGTTCTCGCCTATGCGAGGAATGAACATACGCTGGACACGCTGCACCAGGAGGCAGGGTTTCGAATTATTGCCGGCGTCGACTTTCTCACCGGTGACGAGGAGCCGGAAGGCGACGAACGTTTCGTGCTCACGTTCGAGGGCTCGGAGCTGGTGCGAGGTGGAGGAGGGCCCCGGTGCATGACCCTCCCCATTGAGCGTGGGCCGGTCGATTGAGCGACCCGGGGATCGGCTTCGAGCACCAGTCAGCACTGGTCCGGCGGGCCCTCGATACGATTGCGAGGGCTCCGATCGCGACAGAGGAACTGGCGCGGGAGGTGTTTGGACTGAAGGCGGCACCCGCGGGCCTGGCTTCGAGGCTGGTGTTCGATCTGCTCGGCGCCGATCGTCGGGTGCAGGTCGATCGGACGGGCGTGTGGAGCCCTTCTGACGATCTTCCACGCCGAACGGACCGGCGGCTGGAGGAAATCGAATTCGCGGTCGTCGATGTCGAAACGACGGGCGGTTCGCCGGCCAGAGGCGACAGGATCGTGGAGTTCGCCTGCGTTCGAATGAGAAATGGCCGGATCACGGGCGGTTTCGAGTCCCTGGTCAATCCGGGGCTGAACATTCCGCGCTGGATCACTGGCCTGACCGGAATCGATGACGAACTGGTCGAGCCGGCGCCACGGTTTGGAGAGATCGCGGACCGGGTGCGAGAAGAGCTGTCGGGGCGGGTGTTCGTAGCCCACAACGTCAGTTTCGACTGGCGCTTCGTGTCGGAGGAG
>JAENXO010000094.1 GCA_016649455.1 Gemmatimonadota bacterium
CCGACGAGCGCGAGAATTCCCGGGGTCCAGCGCCTCGCCGGTGGCGCGGCGACGATCTCGCTGATCTCGCCTGTCTCAGCCAACTCGGTCCGCTTCACGCCGTCTGGCGAGACCTCGAACGCCCACGCGAGGATGACGGCAATCGGAAAGCCGAGCAGCGTGAGTGCGAGGATGAAGGTGATCGTCCACTCGGGCAGGCCGAGGAGCGGAAAGGCGATATCGGCCACCTGAAGAATCACGAACCCGACGGCGCCGTACATCGCCATGATGCGGAATACGTGACGGCGCTTCAGCTCGGCGAAGAAACGCTGGTACGCGGGCGGAGGCGCGGGGCTCTCGGGCATCGGGTTCAAATGTCAGCTTCCGGGGGGGGACCGGTGGGGCTCGACACCCTCGAGATTGTAGATGCGCGCCGCCTCCTGGAATCTCGGGTCCGAGCGCACGTCGTCCCAATGGGCCATCCACATTCTGGACTGCGCAAACGTTCCGAAGTTCACGCTTGTCCGCGCCTCGAGGGCCAATGCATCCAGCGCCCGGTCCATATCCCCGATCAGAGAAAAGGTATACGAGTTGGCCTGTCGAGGGCAGCAGGCCTCTAGCGCCGCAGCATCTCCGTTGCCCAGTGCCTCGAACATCGAGCGGTACTCCGCCTCCCAGGTTGATCGCTCCTCCGAGCTCAACCCATCCATTTCCGCCACCAACGGAATGACCACGTCAGTGCCCCTCGACTCGGCACGATCGAATTCGCCGATAAGCGCGTAGCTTTGGATGAGGCCGAATTGCGCCCGGACCAGGGTAGAGTCCAGTTCGATCGCTCTGAGTTCCGCGGAAATCGATTCGTCGTACCGGCCATTGGACCTGAGAATGTACCCCAGCACGTAGACCCGGACCGCCGAGGTCGGGTCGAGTTCGACCCCCCGCCTGGCGCTTCGCAGCGCCTCATCCAGGCGACCGGAGGCGGCCAGGTACTCCGCGTACTGCTGGTGCGCCTCGACGTTGTCCGGGTCAATCTCGAGCGCGCGAACGTAGTGCGCTTCGGCTGCCTGCCACTGCCACCGGTCCCGGATCACATTGCCGAGAGCCACCTCCGCCTCGGCGTTCGACGGGTCGAGTTCGAGCGCGCGACGGGCGGCCTGCTCCGCGTCGGCCAGCGAGCGTTCCCAGGCTTCTTTCGTCACACCTTCGAGACCAAATTCCGCACGCACGTAATACGGAACCAGCGCCTGGGCCTGCGCGAGCCCGGCCCATGCCGGCGCCCACGCCGAATCGCGTGCCACCGCGGCCCCGAACAACCGGACCGCCTCCGCTACACCTTCGTTCCGCTGCCGCAGCCGCGCCTGTGCCGCCAGGTACAGGTCATAGGCCTCGAGATCCGCGGTCGGGATTACCAGCGTCTCATCCCCCGACAGGCCCAACGACACCTCCAGGGCCTCCGCGATCGAGGTCGAGATCTCTTCCTGGACCGCGAAGATGTCGTCGAGTTCGCGGTCGTAGGTCTCCGACCACAGGTGGAAGCTGTCCTCCGCGTCGATCAGCTGCGCGGTGATCCTGAGCTGGTCATCCTGTTTGCGGATGCTGCCCTCGACCAGGTAGCGGACTCCAAGTTCAGAGCCGATCTGGCGCAGGTCCTTGTCCTGACCCTTGTACTGGAACGAAGAGGTACGGCCCGCTACCCGGAGCTCCCGGATCTTCGCCAGCGCGTTCAGCAACTCCTCTGTCATTCCGTCCGCGAAGTACTCCTGGTCCCCTTCCCGGCTCATGTCGGCGAACGGGAGCACGGCGATGGACGGCCGCTCGTCCTCCGACAGGTCGGCATAGGCGAGCTGGAGAACGGCATCCGTGCCAGGCGCGGTCCGTCCAGATCCAGACGTCTCGGCAGTCATCGACGGTTCCGCAGTCTCTGCACCTGACTCCCCTGCCCGCTTTCCGACCAACCAGGCACCCCACACCAGCGCGGCCACGCCCGCCAGGGCCAGCAGTCCTGCCGGCCAGCGTTTGGAAGGCGACTCGGCGACGATCGCGTCGATTTCGCCGGTAGCCGCCGGATCCGTCCGCTTCATCCCCTGCGGCGTTCGCTCGTACGCCCAGGCGAGAACTACGGCGATCGGGAATCCGATCAGCACCAGGAACGTCGCCGTGCGGAGCACCACGTCCGGAAGCGCCAGGCCCTCGGCCAGGAGATCGGCGACCTGGAGCACAACAAAGCCGACGGCTCCATACACGGCGGCGACGCGGAAAACCTCTCTCCGCTTCAGCTCTGCAAAGAAGCGCTGGTAGCCCGGGGTTCCGGGAGGGGCGTCTGACATGGCCCGAAGATCGACCCGAAGTGCGGACTTGGGCAAGGAGCGGGGGCGTGTCGGCCCCCTGCGGGGTGAATACTCCTGCCCCTGATGTGTATATTCAAATGGAGGTGGTCCGCAGAATCTCAGCAAGGAGCCGTTCGTGTATGTCCCCGGAAAGAAGGAAGCCTGGCTCGCGGTCGTGACGCTCATCGTGCTGGCCGTGCTTCTGGCTACTGGCTCTCTCTGACGTATTCGCCCCCGGATGACCGAATGAAACCCGAGGCACCCGTGAGATACGCAGACGACTTCGATCGTTCGATGGCCATGGCAGGAGCGATAACCGGCATCGCAGGGGTCCTCTCCTACTTCGGTGCAGCATTTCTCCCGCTTCCCGATGCCGGAGGACGCCTGCTCGGTTTCGCGATCGGACCGTTACTGGCGGTGTCCTTTCTCGGCCTGTTCCACGCCCTGGCAACCCACCGGGACGGGCCGACGCTTCGCTTCGGTGTCGTGTTCGGAATCCTGGCCGGGTGCACCGTCACGCTCATGCTCGTAGTGCAGATCGGAAACAACCTGTTTCTCGAGCAGCAGCTTGCCGTGGCGGAGACAGACGCCCTGCGAGACACCGCCCGACTCGTTCACGGATCGGTCAACCGGGTGCAGATGCTGATCGACGTGGTCTGGGACCTCTTCATCTGCGGAGCGGGATTCCTGATCGGTGTGTCGATGCTCAGACACCCGGCGTTCGGACGGATTTTCGGATTGACGGGTATCGCAGCGTCGATCGCGCTGCTGTACCTGAACCTCGACACGTTTCCCCGCGGCCCCGCTTACGCCGGATCCGTGGACGTCGGACCCGTGCTGGCGATCTGGTTCCTGGTCGTCTTCGGCAGGGTGGTCTGGATTTCCCGGAAGGAACGGACCGTGGAAGGCACCTGAAGTTTCGGAGCACCCTTCCCACCACCCGGCACACTGGCGATCTTGGCCGCATGCCAGATCAACCTGCCGGATATCAGCGATTTTTCGCGGAACTGAAGCGCCGCCGCGTGTTCCGCGTCATGGCGGTATACGGCGCCGTGGCATTCGTGGTGCTCCAGGTCGCGGACCTGCTGCAGGAAGGACTGCGGCTGCCGGAGAGCTTTCTGCCGTTCATCACCGCCACCGCCTTGCTGGGATTCCCCGTCGCGATCGCGCTCGCGTGGGCGTTCGACCTGACGCCCGAGGGAATGCAGCGCACCGGCGAGGCCGCGCCTGGCGAGCTGACGGAGATCCTCTCGGCTCCCGCCTCGAAGCGGTGGCCTGCCGGTCTCCTGGCCCTCGTCGGCATGATCGCGCTGGTCGTGGGGGCGTGGTACGTCGGCAGACAGTCCGCATCCCCGGCCGACGCGTTGGGGACGGAAGTCGCGGCAGCAGCGGACGCGGCCGTGGCGACCGAACCCGCGCCGGAATCGATCGCGGTGCTCCCGTTCGTCAACATGAGCTCGGACCCGGAGCAGGAGTATTTCTCCGACGGCATCTCCGAGGAGCTGCTCAACCTGCTGGCGCAGATCCCGGGACTGCAGGTGACATCGCGCAGCTCGGCCTTTTCGTTCAAGGATAAGAACCTCGAGATTCCGGAGATCGCCCGTCGGCTGAATGTCGCGCACGTGCTGGAGGGTTCGGTGCGGAAGTCGGGTGACCAGGTCCGGATCACCGCACAGCTGATCGACGCTCGCTCCGACAAGCACCTGTGGTCAGAGACCTGGGACCGCACGCTGGACGACATCTTCGCGGTCCAGGACGAGATCGCCGCCGACGTGGCGGAGCAGCTGCAGGTCGAGCTGCTGGGCGTGGAGCCGGTCGTGAGACTGGTCGACCCCGAGGCATACGCTCTGTTCCTGCAGGCAAGACAGCTGGCCTACCAGTTCACGGAAGAGAGCCTCGATCGATCCAACGAGTTGTATCGCGCGGCCCTCGAGATCGATCCCGATTATGCTGCGGCCTGGGCCGGTCTGAGCGCGAATTACACGAACCAGGCGGCCTATGCACTGGCTCCCCTGGAAGAGAGCTACGCGAACGCCCGGGAGGTGGCGAACCAGGCACTGGAGACCGATCCCGAGTTTGCTCCGGCCCTCGCCAGCCTGGGCACGATCGCGTTGTGGTACGATCTGGATTTCGCCACTGCAGCGGAAGGGTATTCAAAGGCTCTGAAACTCGAACCGACAGACCCCGAAATCCTCGCCGGTGCCGCGATGTTGTTGGAGCTCATCGACCGCGGTGCCGACGCCATTCAGGTGTATGAGTATCTGCTCGACCGGGATCCATTGAATCCGACTCTGTATTCGTTCATCGGGGATGCGTACGGGGACGCCGGGAGACCAGGCGAGGCCCTCAAGTCGTTTCGTACCGCGGCCGACCTCAGTCCGGAAGGAATCGCCACCCATTACCTGGCCGCAGGAGTCATCCTGGAGAACGGCGATCCCGAGGCTGCCCTGGCCGAGGTCCTGCAGGAACCGTTCGAGCCATATCGCCTGCTCGGTCTGGCCCGAATCTACGGTGTGATGGGCCAGGCAGCCGAGTCCGACGCCGCATTACAGCAGCTGATCGATGCGCACGCCGATGGGTGGGCATACAACATCGCGTACACGTACGCCTACCGCGAAGAAGCGGACTCGGCATTCGAGTGGCTGAACAGGGCGATCGAGAACCGGGACGCGGGCCTGTCCGATCTCGGCTCGACCCACTCTTTCGACAACATCGTAGACGATCCGCGCTGGCTGCCGCTGCTCGAGAGGCTCGGCATGTCGCCGGATCAGCTGGCGGCGATCGAGTTCGAGGTGGAAATACCGGAACAGCGCTAGGCCGGTCCCTTACTCCGGCCCGTTCATTGTCTCGTCCAGCTCTTCCGACAGTTGGCTCCGCCGCGCCTCCAGCTGGCGCCGCCGCTCCTCGAGTTCCGCTCTCACCTCGGCCGGGGCAGCCTTGAGTTCAGCCTCGACCGCCCTGATCTCGTCGGTCACCGATTCAATCGTCTGCTCCATCTCCTCGCTGGCCTCCGCCTGGTCGGCCTTGTCGAACAGGATCTCTTCTGGCGCGCGCTCGTCCTTCGCCTCCGGCACCGACCTCGCGGGTCCGGACTCAGGGACGAACACCTGGTCCCGAGACAGGGCACGGGTGTTCATGAATGTCGGGCTGACGATTTCGACTCCGCCCTCGTGGAGGCAGTCCAGCACTTTGCCCCGGAGGCGTGAACGTGCCGTGATCAGTGACTTCACGTCGGTGAGCAGGCCGGCGATCCGGTAGGTGACGGAGAAGTTGCCCAGCTCCATGGTCGAAACAAACGCGTCCTCGAGATCCGCGTCGCGCGCCGCCTCCAGCAGCAGTTCTTCGATACGTCCGCGGGGCACGTCATACCCCAGCGACACCGTCGCGGAAACGACAGTTCCCGACGACCGCAGCGTCGTCACCGGATGGGTGACAAGGTAGATATTGGGGAGCGTCGTCAGGGTCCGCTCTTCGGTCTGGATCTCGGTGTGGAACAGCCCGCGCCCCGACACCCGTCCGAAATGCTCCTCGACGCTGATGAAGTCACCGGCGCGGAAGTTCCGCACCGATCGGAGCATGAACCCGGCCAGCATGTTTCCGAGGAAGGTCGTCGACGACAGCGCGATGCCCGCGCTGAGGACGATGCCAATCAGCTTCAGGATCTCGCCGCGGAAGTCGTCGCTGATCGGCAGCATGAGGACGACCGACACGAGCCCCAGCGCAGTCACCGCGAGCAGGATCAGCTGGTTCCGCACCGTGTGGCCCGGGGACGCCGACTTCCTGCGCTCCAACCAGTAGTGGAGCGCGGCCAGAATGACGATCGTCACGACGAGGGTGAGAGCGGACGGCGCCAGGGACAGGATGAAGTCGAGCAGCTCCCCGAATCCCGGATTCCGAGGGGTCGAGGAGTCCTGAAGGGGCGTCGGCAACAACGCAGCTGCAATCATCTGTACACCGCCATGACACGGAACACACGCCGTCGCTCGAGCTCGGCGAGCCAGTTCTGGTAACCGCTGGTCTGTACCTGGTAGTCTGACATGGCCGAAGATCGGCACGGACGGCCGGATCGGGCAAGGAGGCGGGCGCGCTGCCCAAATTGCGAAAGCGCGGAGACTACCCTTTCAACAGCTAGCTTTCTCCTTTCCCGTTTTCCCTGTTTTCAGTTCGTGAAGGTACCTTCACGAACTCGCATCTACCGAACAGGACATATGCGATAGCGGGGACGAACCGACCCACCGAAGAGGACCGACCTTCCGCACCGCTGAAACATCTATTAGGGTCGGCTGGTATGTGTGGCGGTCCGAGGACTGCGGTCAGCCCGCAGAAAGCACACAATTCTGATGAGTCCGGAGAGGCATGAAAGCACCCAGCATGCGCCGCACGGTAGCGGCCCTGTTCCTTTTTGCCTGTGTGGCAGCCACGACTGACGCCGGCGTCGCGACGGCCCAGCAGGACAATGTCGCCCGGCAGGCCACCCTCTCACCATCCGAATACGAAGCGGTGTACCGGGCCCGGACTGACAGCGCCCGGATGCGCTTCACCGAGGCGGACGTCGAGTTCGTCACCGGCATGATCGGCCACCACGCACAGGCCCTGATCATGTCGGATCTCGCGCCGAAGAACGGTGCCAGCCCGCAGGTGCAGACCCTCGCCGCCCGGATCATCAATGCCCAGAAGGATGAGATCGCGCTCATGCAGCAGTGGCTGCGCGATCGGGGGCAGCCGGTGCCGATGGTGAAGATCGACGGGCTGCACCTGATGATCGACATGAGCGGGCCGGACGGGCAGATGAAGCACGACATGCACGACATGCACTCGGGCCAGGGCCACATGATGCCCGGCATGCTCACGCAGGCGGAGCTCGAGGAGCTTGCCGCCTCATTCGGACCCGAATTCGACCGCCTGTTCCTGACCGGAATGATCGCGCACCACGGCGGGGCCGTCACGATGGTCCACGAGCTGTTCGCCGTCGACGGAGCCGGGCAGGACGAGGCAGTATTCAAGCTCGCGTCCGATGTCCAGGTGGATCAGCTCACCGAGATCGCGCGCATGGAACTCATGCTCGAGCAGTACACCGACTGAAGATCACCACTACTGATGATTCTACTGAAGCAGCATTTACTCACTAAAGGAAAGTTGATGAGACCAGAGACCAATAGTTCGCCTTTACTCGCAGTCGCGCTCGCGGGGCTGCTTACCGTGAGCGCCTGCGCGTCGTCGGGCTCGAGCAACGCCCCGGACACCGCTCCGCCGTCGCCCGAGACCATGGCCGAGATGTACGGCACGGATGCGGACCCGGCGAGCAGGTGGAGCCCCGGCGATCCGACGATGGCCCCGACTCCCGACCCGCGCGTCGGCCTGTCGGCCGGTCTGCTGGACGCGGGAGAGGCGTTCTGGAACCTGAACCTCGTGTCGGCCACGCCGTCGCCGGAGGACTTCATCGGAGTCACCAACTCCGACCTCGCGTTCAGCGGCAACTACGCGATCCAGGGGAATTACAACGGGTTCATCGTGTGGGATATTTCGAATCCCGCCATGCCGACCCTGGTGACGAGCTACCTGTGCCCAGCATCGCAGAGCGATGTCTCGGTATACAAGAACCTGCTGTTCGTTTCCGGCGAGGGAATGGGCGGTCGTCTCGATTGCGGTACGGAGGGCGTCGATGAGGCCGTGAGCCACGACAGGCTGCGCGGCATCCGCATCTTCGACATTTCCGACATCCGGAATCCGAAGTACATCGCCAACGTGCAGACCTGCCGTGGCTCGCACACACACTCGCTGCTGGTCGATCCGGACGACAAGGACAACGTCTATGTATACGTTTCCGGCTCCGCGCCGGTCCGTCCGGAAGAAGAACTCCCGGGCTGCTCGGATATGCGACCGGATGAGGATCCGAACTCGGCGCTGTTCCGGATCGAGGTGATCCAGGTGCCGCTCGCCCACCCCGAGCAGGCGGAGATCGTCAGCTCGCCGCGGATCTTCGAGGACCTCGTGGCGCCGCCAGTGCACGGCCCCGCGCCGGCCGACATCCGGGAGATGGAAGAGGCGAAGGCGCGTGGCGCGTTCGTCTTCGAGCTCAGCGGACGA
>JAENXO010000051.1 GCA_016649455.1 Gemmatimonadota bacterium
AGGACCAGCGCGGCGAGCATCGCGACGGCCTCATAGGCGATGAACACGCGGAACGTGCCGGAGCCGACCCGGGTGATCGCAAAGAACCCGAATCCCAGCACGATCATCCACGGCAGAGCCCGCCGTGCCGCCGGCTCCCCGAGACGGTCCCGGATCGCGGCCACGGTGAACAGTGCGACAACGAGGCCGAGGCTGAGATACAGGGGCTGCCACAGGAAGTCCTGGACGCGGTCCGTCAACTCCAGTCCGTGGGCGATCGCACCCAGCACGGAGGCCAGCGCGAGCAGCCCGAGAAGCCAGCTCCACAGGCCGACCTTCCACGGGTCGACAGCCCGCCTGCGGCGGATCGTCACGAGCGCCACGACGCACAGGATCGCGAGCACGGCGTCTGTCGCCGCGGTCGTCAGCTCGGTGGGTACCGGATTCCAGGCCATCAGATTCTCCACATGTGTTTCGTGCCGGCAGGCAGTTCATGAAGGTACCTTCATGAAGCCGTACTCGCCTCGGAGAGCACCGGTTCGCAGTCCGCTCCCTATGGCTTATGTTCAAGGTTCTGAGCACGGCGCCGCGAGCCCCCGAGGTGAGACGCCGAGACACGAAGCCCACTCCCCCAGCGGAGGACACGGATGCCCTCTCCAATCAATCGCCGGCTGTTTCTGGGCCGGACCGCCGGTCTCGGCGCCGGAGCCCTGTTCGTACGGGCTGCCGGCCTGGAGGCGGTTCCGAGCCGAGGCGGGATCGGCCGGACTCCGATCATCGTGACCAGCCATTCGAACGAAACCGGCCAGCGCGCGGTCCAGGACGCCTGGGGCATTCTCTCGTCCGGGGGGAGCGCGCTCGACGCGGTCGAACTGGCGGCGAATGTGATCGAGGTCGACCCCGAGGATATGTCGGTCGGCTACGGCGGACTCCCGAACGAAGACGGGGTCGTGCAGCTCGACGCGTCGATCATGGATGGAAGGACATACAACGCGGGCGCCGTCGCTTCGCTCGAGGGAATCAAGACTCCGTCCTCGGTGGCTCGACTCGTGATGGAGCGGACGGATCACGTGCTGATGGTCGGCCCCGGTGCGCTCGATCTCGCGAAGTCATTCGGGTTCGAGCCGGAAGACCTGATGACCGAGACGTCTCGCGCCCGCTGGCTGGAGTGGCGGGAGAACAGGTCTGACCAGGATGACTGGGGCCCGCCGGACCACCTGAAGGACCGCGAGGAGGCCCAGCTTGGCGGTGAGCCCGCGTTTCACTACGGGACGGTGAACGTCCTGGCGGTGGACGGGAACGGCGACGTGTCGGGGATCACGACCACCAGCGGCCTGAGCTGGAAGATCAACGGACGGGTGGGCGATTCGCCGATCATCGGGGCAGGTCTGTACGTGGACAACGACGTGGGCGCAGCGGGTGCGACGGGCCGGGGCGAAGACGTGATCAAGTCGTGCGCGTCGTACTTCATCGTCGAGCGCATGCGAGCCGGCCGGTCGCCGCAGCAGGCCTGCGAGGACGCGCTGGAGATGATCCGCCGCCGCTATGCGAAGGTAAACCCGGCCTTCATGCCCGGCGAGAAGTTCGTCGCCCTGAACAAGGACGGGGACTACGGCTGCGCATGGAGCTACGGAGGGCGCGGTATACCCCAGATGTCAGTGCGCGATGAGGCCGGACTGCAGATCTACGAGGGCGTGCGGTTCGGAGACTGACACCGTCGGAAGCCGGGGGGCGCACAACCCCACCGGCGTTCACTGTCAGCGCCCGGAGGGCATCTCGGTCTTGAGGATCCAGCCCTCGGGGTCCACGGCCACGGTCGCGCCGGCCGGAACCTCCACCGTCGCTCTTCCGTTCGGCATCTCGACCCGCTGTGTCTGACCGTCCACCGTGACGTCCACCGGCATGGGGAAGGGAAGGCCGTCCGGGGCGCTCCATGCGAGGTCCAGCGCGCCTTCTCTGCGGGTCAACTCGAGCGTCGGCAGTTTCGCCGAGTGGACGTAGACATCGAAGAACCAGTCCAGCTCGGTGTCGGTGACTTCCTCGACCGTCGCGATGTAGTCATCCGTATCGACGAAGCGCACCTGCGTCCCGTCGCTCGCTCGCCAGATCTCCGGGGTAGGATACGCCATCCGGCGCAGTGACAGCCTGAGCGCATCATTGCCGATCAGGTATCGCAGCGTGTGCAGCACCCAGGCGCCCTTGAAGTAGATGTCGTGTCCGGCGTAGATCTCCTGCGCCGAAGTCGTCTCCCGCGGCGCCACGGGCTTCTGGTTGCCGATCCGGTGCACGAAGCTGTTCATGTAGGCGTGATAGCGGTCGATACCCTGCTTGTCTTCGAGGTACAGCGCCTGCATGTAGGTCCCGAAGCCCTCGTGCACCCACATGTCCTTCCAGTCCTCGTTCGTGAGCATGTTGCCCCACCACTCGTGCGACAGCTCGTGGTGATGCAGGGCGTCGAATCCCCAGTCGATTCCTCCGGTCATCGCGCCGTTGGAGAAGTTCGCTCCGTAGGCGATGATCGACTGGTGCTCCATACCCAGATACGGCGTCTGGGCCACACCGTACTTGTCTGCGCGGAAGGGATACGGGCCAATCACGATCTCGAACCAGCGTACGTGATCGACGATCTCGTCCAGCAGCACGCGTCCCTTCGCCTCGTCCTCGGGCAGAACCCAGAACGAGATCGGGAAGGTCTCTCCCGTGAGGCTGGTGAGTGCGGTGTCGAGTTGCACATAGGGAGCTATGTTGAGGGACACGTTGTAGGACGAGATCGGAGTCGAGACGAACCAGTCGTATGTGCGGTATCCGGGTTCCGTCTCCGCGACACCGCGCAAACGGCCGTTCGTGGCCACGACCAGCGGCTCAGGGACCGTGACGCGGATGGTCATCGAGTCCGGCTTGTCCGACACGTGGTCCTTCACGGGCCACCAGACGTCAGCTCCGATCATCTGGTTCGAGGTCCCGATCCACGGGCTGCCGTCAGGCGTACGCGCCCAGGTGAAGCCGCCGTCCCACGGAGGACGGGGCGCCACGCGCGGCTGGCCGCCGTAGTCGACGCTGACCGAAAAGGTCTGGCCGACCGAGGCGTCAGGCGGAAGATCGATGCGAATCCGGCCCCCGTCTCGCTCCCAGTTCACGCGCACGAAATCTCCGCCGGTTCCCGCCCGCACTTCGGTCACGTCCAGCAACGGGTCGAGGTCCAGTCCTATCGTATGTTCGGGGGCTTCGAGAAGCGCGGTCATCGTGAGCGTGCCGGAGATCGAACTGTCGGCCGGCTCGACCCGGACATCCAGGTCGTAGTACACGACGTCGTATGCCGCCTGGTCCGGCGGCAACGCGCCTCCCGAGTCATAGGTGTCGCGGGTCTGGGCAGACAGCGACGTCGCTGCTGACAGGAAAATCAAGGCGAGAGCCGTCGTGTGAAGTTGCAGAAATCGCATCAGTGCTCCGGAGCCTGCACGGTTGTCTGTCCACGCGGGCGAATGCCCGTGCAGCGGAATGTCGGGTCCGGGGCAGGTGCGGCACAAGTCGCATGTTGATCGGGGTCCCGGAGTGTCCGAATCCGAACACTGCATCCCGGTGCCGCACAGAGGCCGGCAGCGACCATCAGAGGGGTGAAATTCGTAACCATCTGTACCGTAGCTACTTAACCGGTTTCGAGATTCTGGCACGCACGTTGCTCCTACCAGGACTGAACGGCAGGGCCGGCCGGGGGGCCGGCGATGGAAGTGGGGACGAATCGGGAAGGAAGGGTGGAAGATGAGGAAGGGAACGATTCTGGGTGGAGCTGTCGCAGTCACGGCGCTCGTTGCGGCCAACGCGGCCGCAGCGCAGGAACGTCCGACGTACGAGTTGCCGGCGATCGAGGTCGAGGTATTGCAGACCGATCTTCACCAGCAGGCGATCGATCTGTACGAGATCCCGGAGCGCTGGGGCGAGGCAGCGGATCTGCACCGTGAAGCGGCCGAGAATCTGCCCGCGAACGATGCGGGGCAGTTCTACGGATACAGCCGGGCGGCCCTGCTTTACTTCTATGCCGGCGAACTGGCGGAAGCCCGCAGGTCGATGGAAGACGCCGCGGAGGTGGCCGAGGCCACGGGCGATGTGCTGACGGCTGCGCACGCCTACGTGGATGCCGCCTTCATCGCGATCGCGGAGGACTACGACGGCAAGCAGCGGAAATTCGTCGCTGATGCCAGGGAGGTCACCGCATCGGAGCTCCTTACCGAGGCCGAGCGTGAAAGCATCCTGATCCGGATCGAAGGAGCGCCGGCAGGCGTGTCTTCCGCCACGGTCGCCCTGGCGAACCGGTTCGGGACGCTGCAGGCGCTCGCGCTGGCGGACTGAACCAACAGGCGCGGTAACCAAGAACGCGGAGCCGCCGGGGAGCTGGCACGCGGAGAGACTGAGGGTGGCGAGCGGACGAGGACGCTGCAGTCGGGAAGACGGGTGGTCAACGGGTGGATGACGCAGGGACGTCTTGCCCCTCTCAGAACGGGAAGTCCCGGCGCGAAAGCGCCGGGGCTTTTTCGTTGAGGGTACTCAGGCAGGGTCACACCGGGAGACGGATATCGGTTCCCTCCGAACCCCTCAGCGGCCATCTTGGTATCACAAGCCAGTCATCGCGGCCGACCTCATCTTGATACTCGTCTGGCGGAGCGCTCGTGACCCGATTCCAGTCTCAACTCATGAAAGCCGGCGGTCTCCTGTTGTCACTCACAGCCGCGCTGCCGACCCCATCTGTCGCCCAGGACGCCGTGCGAGTCGTGGAGGCCGTAAGCGGGACGACGGGCGATCGCCAGCGCTACGTCGTTCGGGACCTCGACGAAGCCGAGATCAAGGCAGTGCAGGCGGCCCTGCGCGAGCAGGGCTACATCGGGATCGGCTGGACGGGCCGCCTGGATGACGGAACGGTCGAGGGCCTGACGCGTTTCCAGCAGGAGCGGGGCCTGGTCGAGTGCGGCTGCATCTCCTACGAGACGATCGTGGCGCTCGGGCTGCGCCCCGAGGTCGTTGCGACCGTCTCGGCGGATCCGGCGCCGGCCGCTGGCGTTGGCTACGCCTCTGGCTACAGCTCCGGGATCTACTACCCGGTCGGCATCCCGATCTACGTGCCGCGCCCACCCCCGTGCGAGGAAGACCCATGTGCCGAGCACCACGGCGACGGCCCCGACAAAGGGTCCGACGACGGTTCACAGGTGACGATCGGCGCACCGGGAGTCCCCGGGACCGGCGGAGCGGGCGGAACGGCCGTTCCACCAGGTATCCGGCCGGCTCCTCCGAATCCCAGGTCGCCGAACTGACCACGCGCCGCTGCTCCGGCGGCGCGCGCCCCCAAACCCCGACGACCATGATCAATCCAGGACGAGTCGCCCTTCAGGCCATGATCACCAGCCTGGCTCTGCTGGCCACCGCATCCGCCGGTCATGCCCAGACCGAGGTGACGCGTGTCGGGTTGGCCCTGAGCGGTGGCTCGGCGCGCGGCTTCGCCCACGTCGGGGTCATCGAGGTGCTGGAAGAGCACGGCCTGCAGGTAGACCTGGTCACGGGGACGAGCATGGGATCGGTGGTCGGCGGGCTGTATGCCATGGGTTACACCCCGGAAATGCTGCGCGACGTAAGCTCGGAGATCGACTGGTCGCGTGTGTTCAACGATCGGCCGGAACGCCGGAATCTCCCGATCGAACGGAAGTCCGACGACGGGCGATACGTGGTCGCTCTTCCGATGAACGGCGTGGTTCCAACCCTTCCGTCGAGCATCATGGAGGGCCAGCGGATTTCCCAGCTCCTTACCGCGCTGACCTGGCCCGCCCACGCGGTGACCGACTTCGCGCTGCTTCCGAAGCCGTTCGGAGCCGTGGCCACAGCGGTCGATTCGGGGAGCGCCGTGCCGCTTCGCGGGGGGTACCTGCCCGAGGCGATCCGGGCCAGCCTGGCGATCCCCGGCGTGTTCGCGCCGGTCGAGATCGATGGGCGGCTGCTGATCGACGGTGGTATCTCCCGCAATCTGCCGGCGCAGGACGCCGGCGAGATGGGCGCGGACTGGATCATCTGCAGCGACGTGTCGGAACCCCTCGCGTCGCAAGACAGCCTCGATAACCTGGCCAAGATCCTGAATCAGACCGTCGCCTACCGGATGTGGGAACGGACGCTGGCCCAGCGGGAGCTGTGCGATATCCTGATCGTGACCTCCGTGCCCAGTTCGCTGTCGACGGGGTTCGACCGGGCAGAGGAGATCATCGAGTACGGGCGGGTCTCCGCCGAAGCAGTCCTCGATTCGCTGCGCGCTGCCGGAATCGACCTGGCCCCGGCCTCCGCGTTCAGGCCCCGTTCAGGCTCGAGCTGGGAACCCGCGGCAGAGGTGGTCCAACTGTCGTCGATTCAGATCGACGGGATCGACCGGCAATCGCGCAGCACGATTCTCAGGACGCTGAAGCTGGATCCTGGAAGCACCGTGTCGCCGGCCGACGTGGACCGGGCAGTGTCCCGCGTGTACGACTCCGGACTGTTCACGAGCGTGTGGTACCGACTGGAGCCCGCTCGGACCTCCAGGCCAGCGGATCCTGCGCCCGACCGTGCCACGGCCGACCCGGAATCAGTGGTGATGGCAGTGGAGCTGAGGGAGAGGAAGCAGAATCGACTCGGCGCGTCCTACCGGTATGACGGTCGCTACAAGGCATCCATCCTCGCGAACGCCGAGTTCCGAAACCTGTTGCTGGCCGGGTCGTTCCTGCGGGCGGACCTCAGGCTGGGAGAGCAGGCGCGCTTCGCGGTGGACTTTGGCAAGCGCTGGGGCTGGTCGGCGGCCCCCATGCTCGCGCTGCGGTTCGACAACAATCAGATGCCGTTCGACATCTTCATAAATGGGGAGAGGGTCTCAGAACCGGACGTGCGGTCCACCAGCATCCGGGGACTGGCAGGGCTCGGCTTCGGATACGACACCTTTCTCGGCGTCGAATTCGGCTTCGAGAACGTGAACAGCGAGCCGGCCCCGCTGGCCGAAGACTGGACGGCGGGCGACCAGGACTTCGCGACGCTGGCGGGCCTGGCCGCGATCGATCGATGGGATCGGGCGCGGTTCCCCCGTCGCGGCTGGCAGCTGCTGGCGAAGACCCTGTGGGCGGACGAGTCGATCGGCGGCAGCGACTTCTCGCAGTACGTACTGGACCTGCAGGGAGTCATACCCGTCACGGAGCGGATCGGGATCCTCGGTCGGGCGACGATCGGCACGACGGATGGCGATGATCTGCCGTCGAACTATCTGTTTTTCGTCGGGGGAGCGCAGCAGTACCAGCTCTACCGGGACCGACACTTTCCGTTCTACGGACTGCGGGTCAACGAGCAGCGTGGACGACACCTGCAGGCAGGAATGCTCGGGCTTCAGTGGGAATTTCTGCCCGAGCTGTTCGCCCAGGTTCGAGGAAACGCGGCGGCGCTGCCCGAGGAATGGGAATGGGACGACGACGCGTTCTTCGGCGGCTGGGGGCTGACGCTCGGTGCCTGGACGCAGTTCGGCTCAGCGGCGCTCACCGTGGCCGGGGAGGACTTCTCCGACTGGCCGCGGGTCGAGATCGATGTGGGATTTCCGTTCTAGGATGTGGTTGTCGGAACTGCTCCGCGTCCAGCTCCGTTTCAGTCGAGGTAGCTCCGGAATACCACCCGATACGCCGGCTGATACGTCTGTGTGTACTTCTCGGAGTGGTGGATCGCCGGGTATCCATTGCGCTCCCGATCGCTGAAGAACGACTGAAGCTCCGTCGCAGACAGCCGAAGGCCACCGGCAATCCGGTCGCTGCAGGCGGGAATCGCATCGAGTTCGACCCGGATTTTCGCGCTGTCCGGCGGGAGCGTTTCGGCCGTCCGCACGAAAGCGCTCAGCACCGCCTCGGGAGAGTGACCGGCCGCGCGCCACGGCCGGAGATTCACACGAACGAGCCTTCCGTCGGCGGACAGGGGCTCGAACACTTCCTCACCCTCCAGCGGTCCTTCCAGCTCTGCCCACTCCCGCTCCAGCCACTGGCGGGCCATGTCGGGATCCTCGATCGCGTGAGCCGGCCCGGCGACGGTCTGGTGCAGGAGCTTGTAGACGTCCTCCACCTGCAGGTCTGGATAGTGCGAGGCGTGCCACTGCAGCAACGGTGCGTACCGGGCCGCGGTTTCCTCGTCGCAGCCTTCGACCTCGGCTCCGATGAGTGAGCCGGTGTATTCATGCATATCGGGCAGACACGCGCCCTGTCCGACGGCGGCCAGGACGGAACAGCCGATCCCCAGGCCTGTCAGCCGGGTCCAGGTAGTAGCTATCGAAACCAACCGCTCGGACCCCCGGTCAAAGACGAGGAGCCGGACACCCGAGGTGCACGGCTCCGATACCGCACGACGGAGATGATGCCACTCGGCTCCGTCTCCATTGCGACTCCTCAGTGAAACAAATATCGCATTACGAGTTCAATATGCCAGTGCGACCGTCGATTCACAGCAAACAGATTCCAGCCCAAACAGAACCGGGCCGCCCACTCAGGAGCGGCCCGGGAAAAGGTTGAATACTGTGTCACGCAATCTTGCGCTTTCGAGGTGTCAGTCCATGAAGTATCTGACGCCCAGCTGAATTCGCCAGCGAGAGAACTGGCTCAGGTCGTCGGTGAACGTCTCCTGAACTCCGGTGAAGTTTACCACCGGGTAGCCGTCCTCGTACTCGCAGGCGAACGGGTTCGGGCATGACAGCGGGTTAATGGCTCCAGATCTTGCCACCTTGCGCACGCCCCAGCTCGAGCTGAACAGGTTCAGCATGTTTTCGAAGTCCACGCTGACCTGAAGCACGTTATCTCGTCCGTTACCGAAGATGAAGTCCTGCAGAATCCGCAGTGACAGGTCGGTATACCACGGGTTCACGAGGCCGAAGCGCTCCGCGATTTCTCCACGGTGACTGCTCAGGTAACTATCCTGCTCGATGAACTCGTTGAGCGCGTTCCACTGGGAAGGATCTTCGAGACGTATCTCGCTCTCGTCCCGCGGAATGTAGATGAGATCGTTACCCGTGGCTCCGTCTCCATTTACGTCGCCCGAATACACGAACGAGTAGCGGTTACCGCCGGCGCCGACAAACGAATTGCCCTCGGAGACCTCCCAGAACAAGCCAAAGCTGGTGCGCAACAGGTCGCTCCATCTCTTGGCGTATGTACCGGTCGTGACGATGCGGTGCCTCTGGCCGAACTCGGAGGGAGCCGCGATCGGCAGGTTCGAGTTGCCCGGGGTAGGCATGCCGGCCCACAAGTCGCTCGCGATCTCCGTCGACTTGAGAGTGTTGGTGGCGTTCAGGTAGGCGTACGAAAGTCCGAGCCCGAGTCCACTATCCCAGACTTTCCGCAGCTGCGCTGCAATGTTGTAGCTGCGTCCCTTGCTGGAGTTGCTCAGGACATAGATCGCATCCCCGTTGATGCGCTGGCCGGCGTAGTACGGTCTCCCGTCCGCCAGCGAACTGTACGCGGCGGCCACGTCCATGTTCTGCATGTAGATGCTGTTGATGTCCTTGCCGTAAATGAATTCCAACGTGCCCAGGACATCACCGGGCAGCCGCTGGTCGATTGCGATATTGGTCGTCCACATCTGCGGCCACTTGAAATCCGGGTCCATGGCCGCAACGCCGTTATAGGATTGCTGCAAGATGAAGCTGTCGTCGCCGCTACCGGGCCTCGGACCGCTGGTGACTACCTTCTCGGCGTCCGGATAGATGTTGGGGTTCAGGCTCGGGTTCGAGTACACGTTGCCGATCCACACGAATGGCAGGCGACCGGTGAAAATACCGGTACCGCCCCGCAGCTGCGTCGAGCGATCTCCCGTAACGTCCCAGTTGAATCCGATGCGCGGCGACCACAGAGGCGTGCTGCCAGCCAGCTTGCTCTGATCCACCTCGACGGTCTCGCCCTCGCCGTTGAGTGCCGTGAGGCTCCTGGAGTAAGGGTTATCCACCGGGTCGGTGAAGTACATCGGGAAGTCGACGCGGAGACCGGCTGACAGAGTGAGGCGTGGATTGATCGCGAACTGCTCCTGCACGTACAAGCCGAGCTGTCCGAGATTGAATTTCTCGCCCTTGTAGTCGCCACTACCGATGTAGCTCCTGAAGTCGATCTGGTCCGCATTCGGGGTCACACCATCCGGTTCGAACGGATCAGTCGCGGCGAAGAACTCCTCCACGGAGTCGAACCTCCCCGGCGGAGCAAACCCGAATAACCCGTTCCGGAACAGGTTGAACGAGTTAAAGAATCCGTAATGCTCGAAGTTGGCACCGAACGTCAGGCTGTGCCGCCCCGTGAAGTAGGTGAAGTCGTTCGTAAGCTGCCACACATCCGTGTCGAGGTTGTTCTCGATGGAGAACCCCTCGTGACCTACCGACGTGTATGTGACGCCGCCCTCGCCGATCTCGATGGTCGGGAACGGCTCGCTGAACGCGTTGCGGTAATCGCGGAACCGGTTGTAGCTCGCGAAGAACCGGTTGGCCCACTTTCCTTCGCCGGAACGCGCGTTCCACTCGAACGCGTAGGAGTTGAGTTCATTG
>JAENXO010000299.1 GCA_016649455.1 Gemmatimonadota bacterium
CCGCCGGAGGCAGAACCTGACGGAATCCGCTGACGGAGTCCCCGGTCGTCCTACTCGAATCCCAGCTTCCGGCCTACCCTTTCACGCAGTGCGGTGAGTCCATCCCGGTCCCGTATGGACTGAGAGTACGACCACCAGAGCGTCTGCGTCTCCCAGGTGTCGGGGTGCAGCCCGAGCACACCGGCGGCATTCAGCGACGCCAGAATTCTGTTGAGCAGGCGACGCTCGTTGCCGGCTCCGGGCTCGAGGACCCGCACATCCGTCTCCAGACGCTCGACGAGCCCCCGCGTCAGGATGGCTCCGCCCAGCATGGGTTGCAGACGGGCCGTCTTCCGGGAAGGGTGGCCGGCCGCCAGGTCCGGCGCCGACGGGCCGAGCGTCCATGCCCGCACGTCGACGGCTCCATCCCGGATTCCCGCCGGATCTGGATCATCCTCGCTCAGCAGTTCGGTCAGCCTTCGCATCGCGACTGTCCACCGGATAAGCCGCCAGCTCAGCGGTCCGTCCAGCGCCGGGTTCGACATCGGAGGACCGTCACCGGGGAACCCGGCTGGCGCCCCTTGCTCCAGGAGTCCCTCATCCGCCCGCATAGCTTCCAGCTCGCCTTCCCGGGCTGCGGTCCCAGCGTTCACCGAACGGCGGGGCAACTCCCGTAACGCGTCCGCGCGCATCCACGGACCCGCCTCGATCATTGTACCAAACCGGCCGGACAGGAGACGCTCGGCGGACTCGCCCTGCCTCTCGACCGCGTCCAGAATCCACTCGACCGCGGTTCCCGGGATTGTCTGCTCACCGGGCGCTCGCCCCGGCTGAATTCCGGCGAAAACCCGACCGTCTGTGGCCCTGCCGCCAGCGAATTCATATCGGGCTCGTTCGAGGCCGGGGCGCACCTCGATGTCGATCGTGCCTTCGACAGCTTCGGCCCCTCCTCGCCCGGCCCGGCTCGAATCGATCGTCGCTTCGAACGCCGCCCCAGGCACCAGCGGCCGACCGCGCCCCCCGTCCGCCGCCGCTCCGAGAGCCACGTGAGCCGCAGCAGTCTGGAGATCGCTGCGACAACCGTCACGCTCTTCGACGTAGATCCTGTCACCGCTCATTCCGCCTCCCCGGGCCTCCGCCATCCCACTGACGAATTCCTGCTCGGCGGCATCGGCCTGCTCCCCGCACCCGGCCAGGCGCGCAAGATCCAGCGCTCGCCCGGCGTACTTGAGGATTTGCCTCGACTCGATGCCGTCGATGTCATCGAAGAACCAGCCACAGCTCGTGAACATCAGCATCGCATTGCGCTGCATCTCCAGCAGCGTCCGGGCGCGACGACCGCGATCCCCGTCGAGATCCCCCACGGCCCGGTCTGCGAGCCAGCCGGCGATTCGCTCCGGCGCTGCGTCGAGCACGCAGTCGATCCAGGAATCCCGCGCTTCCCAGGGATCCAGCAGCAGCTCCCCGCCTTCCCGCTCGAATACGGTGGCGAGCGAATCGCGCAGCTCGTCGAGACCGTTACGCAGGGGACTGCGCCACGACTGGCCCGCGGGATCTCCTGCCCCGATCGAGCAACCGCAGGCCGAGCGCCACCGCTCGACCCCGTGTGCGCAGCTCCACGCCGTATCGTCGGCAATCCTCGTCTCTCCCATCGGAGGTCGTCGATCGAGGTATGCCCCGTAGACCGTGGGCCGGGCACCGTCCGATTGCTCCAGGTGGCGCATCGCCCAGGCCAGGGCCATTTCCCCATGACGGTGGTGGTGGCCGTAGCTCTCGCCGTCCGTAGCGATATTCATCAACCGCGACTCCCCGTGGCCGGAGCACGCCACCTCACTCAATCGCCTGGCAAACTCGGGACCGTCGTCCAGCAGACGGTCAAATGCGACGGCCTGCGAAAGAGGTCCATCGTAGTAGAACACCACGATCGACCGACCCGACGGAAGGTGTTGAACGTAGGGGATCCCGGGATCGGCCCCCCCATCGCCCGGCGGCGCCAGGTGCTCTCCATCGGGCGGGCGGATCTCGGCTGCCTGGTACGGCGCGAGAATCGTGAACCGGATGCCCTCGGCCGCCATCGCTTCGAGCGACGCCGTGTCCACCGCTGTCTCCGGCAGCCACATGCCCTCCGGACTCCGGCCGAATCGATGCTCGAAGTCGCGCCGGCCCCACCGGACCTGGGTGCGGCGATCCCTCTCGTTGGCGAGCGGGAGAATCATGTGATTGTAGGCCTGGGCGATCGCGGCTCCCTTCCCGCCGAATCGCTGCCGACTCTCTTCGTCAGCCGCCAGAATTCGCATGTACACGGACGGAGCACTGCGCTCGAGCCAGGCCATGAGCGTCGGGCCGACGTTGAAGCTGAAGCGGGAAAACAGGTTGACGAGCTCCGAGATCCGGGATCCTTCTCCATGAATCCGTGCCGCAGTGAACGGCTTGTAGCACTCTTCCGTCACGCGCTCGTTCCAGTCGTGCCGGGGCCAGGCGGATGCCTCGGGCTCCACCGATCCGGTCCACGGATTCTCGCGCGGCGGCTGGTAGAAATGTCCGTGGATGCAGACGAACCGATTGTCGCTCAAGTCGGAATCTCTGACTGTTCCGAAATCGACCTGAGGTACACGGCGCCGAGCGGAGGAAGTGCCATGTCGAGTGACCAGGGGCGGCCGTGGAACGGCGACTCGTCCGCTTCGATCCCGCCCAGATTCCCCCAGCCCGATCCGCCATAGCCCTCCGCGTCAGAGCACAACAGCTCCTCCCAGGTGCCGCCTGCCGGTACCCCCACCCGATACCCGGCTCTCGGGATCGGAGAGAAATTGCACACGACGAGCACGGACCGACGGCGGTCGCGAGAGCGGCGCAGGAAGCTGATGACGTTCTGTTCGTTGTCGTCCGGTGCGATCCATTCGAATCCCGTCGGATCACAGTCCAGCTCGTGCATCGCAGGCTCGGTGCGATACAGCTGGTTCAGGTCCCGCACCCAATGTGACACGCCCACGTGCGCGGGATCCGCGAGAAGATCCCAATCGAGACTGCCATCGTGGTCCCACTCCCGGCGCTGACCGAACTCAGCTCCCATGAACAGGAGTTTCTTGCCCGGCTGCGCGAACATCAGGCCGTAGAGCAGTCGAAGGTTGGCAAATTTCTGCCACTCGTCGCCGGACATGCGGCTCCACAACGAGCCCTTTCCGTGCACCACTTCGTCGTGGGAGAACGACAGCACGAAATTCTCGGAGAAGGCGTACAGCTGGCGGAACGTCAGGTCACTGTGGTGCCAGCGGCGATGTATCGGGTCCTTCCCCAGGTAGCGGAGGATGTCGTGCATCCATCCCATGTCCCATTTCAGGCCGAATCCGAGTCCCCCGATGTACGGCGGCTTCGTCACCGCGGGCCACGCGGTCGACTCCTCGGCGATGGTCTGAATTCCGGGCGTCGTCCCATAGGCCTCTTCGTTCAGGCGCCGCAACAGGTGGACCGCATCCAGATTTTCCCTGCCGCCATACTGATTCGGAATCCACTCCCCTTCTTCCCGCGAGTAATCGAGATACAGCATCGAGGCGACCGCATCGACCCGCAGTCCGTCGGCGTGGTACTCCCGCAGCCAGAACATGGCGCTCGAAATCAAGAAGCTGCGGACTTCATGACGGCCGTAGTTGAATATCCAACTGCTCCAGTCCGGGTGGAATCCGAGGCGCGGGTCGGCATGTTCGTACAGGTGCGTGCCGTCGAAATATCCGAGGCCGTGCTCGTCAGTGGGGAAATGTGACGGGACCCAGTCGAGGATCACCCCGATTCCTCTCCCGTGCATGTGATCGATGAAGAACTTCAGATCCTCCGGTGTTCCGAACCGGGCGGTGGGCGCAAAATAGCTGGTAACCTGGTAACCCCAGGACCCGAAAAACGGGTGCTCCATCACGGGCATCAATTCGACGTGCGTGAACCCCAGTTCGATGACATGGTCGGCCAGGCGCGGAGCCAGTTCCCTCCACCCGAGCCACCGATCGCCTTCCTCGGCCACCCGGGCCCACGAGCCCGGGTGCACTTCGTAGATGCTGATCGGCTGGTCCAGCGCCTGGTGCCGCTCACGGCCGGC
>JAENXO010000046.1 GCA_016649455.1 Gemmatimonadota bacterium
AACCAGGGGTTCTCCGAGGAGGGCCGGGAGCACGCGGCCCGGGCCGCACAGCTGGATGCCGCCGAGGTCGAGGCGCAGGTCGTCGCCCGCACCCGGGCAGTACACGCCCGCCTGGCATACCTCGACCGGGCGATCGCCATCACGGCCGATACGCGCTCCATGCTCAGGGACTTCCTGGAGGTCGCCGAGACCCGGTACGCCTCGGGCGCGGGAGTGCAGCAGGACGTGCTCCAGGCCCAGGTCGCGATCGGTCGGACGACGGCGGATCTCGCGGGGATGGAGCAGGAGCGGGTGGCCACAGCGGCGCGGCTCAACGCGTTGATGGGCCGGCCCGCGGGCGATCCGATCCCCGCGGTGGACCTGCCGCCGCCGGGCGGTGAAGCGCTTCCGCTCGATTCGCTGATGGTCCTGGCGCAGTCGGGGCGTCCCGCGCTCGCCGCCGCACAGGAGCGGGCGCTGGCCGCTGAGGCCAGGTACAGGGCCGCCGGACGGGCGTCCTACCCCGACTTCGAGCTGCGCGTCGCGTACGGACAGAGACCGCAATACACCGACATGGGCTCGATCGCGCTCGGTGTGTCGCTGCCGATCTGGGGCGGCTCGAAAGACAAACCGCTCCAACGCGCCGCGGCAGCCGACCAGGCGGAGCTGGATGCCCGGGCCCTCGAGCTGCACTACGACACCTACGCCCGGCTGGGTGAACTGCGGGCCGCGGACGAGCGCGCCCGGACGCTGGAGGAGATCTACCGGGTGCAGATCCTTCCGCAGGCCGAAGCGGCCGTCGAGTCGGCGTTCGCCGCCTACCAGGTGGGCTCGGTGGACTACGCCACGCTGCTCGACGCGCGGCTCACCGTGAACCGGTACGCGATCGACCGGGTGCGCCTCGCCGCCGAGCGGCTGCAGGCGACGGCCGAGATCGACGCCCTGACACGCTCAAGCATGGGAGGCGACCGATGATTCGCCCCGCACGACATATCCGACAGCTTCTCCCGGCAGTGCTGGTGACCTTCACGCTCGGCGCCTGTGCCGGCGAGCCGGCGGCTGACGCTGCTGACCCCGCCGCCATGCCCGCCGAGATGGACCACTCGCAGCACCAGATGGGCGCCGGTGGCGCCATGGACTCGACAGGAGCGGCGGCCCGGGAGCCGGTGACCCTGACCCCCGCGCAGGAGCGGGCTCTCGGGGTCACGTACACGCAGGTGTCGCGCAGTCCGCTCGAGACGACGGTCCGCACCGTGGGCCGGATCGAGGCGTCCGAAGAGAGGCTGGCCGACGTCACGCCGAAGATCGACGGCTTCGTGGAGCGGCTCCACGTGAACACCACCGGGCAAGCCGTCCGTCGCGGGCAGGCGCTGCTCACGCTGTACAGTCCTGAGCTCGTCGCGGCGCAGGAGGAACTCCTCACGGCGCTGCGGCTCCGTGAACGGCTGGACGCCGAGTCCGGCCCGGCGCGCGACAACGCCGACCGGATGGTGGAGGCGACCCGGAAGCGACTCGCCTGGTGGGACATCAGCGACAGCCAGATCGAGCGCCTCGTCTCGTCCGGCGAAGCCACGAAGACCCTCACCCTCGTTTCTCCCGTCAGCGGCGTGGTACTCGACAAGCCGGTGGTCGAGGGACAGAGGGTCCGCGCTGGCGACCAGCTGTACCGGATCGCCGACCTGTCGGAAGTCTGGGTCGAGGGAGACGTGTTCGAGCAGGACATCCGGTTCGTGACCGAGGGATCGGTGGCCCACATCGAAGTCACGGCCTACCCCGGGCGCCACTTCATGGGCACGGTCGCGTTCATCTATCCGATCGTCGATCGGGGCAGCCGGACGAACCGCGTGCGCGTCACCCTCTCCAACCCCGATCTCGACCTGAAGCCGGGGATGTTCGCGACGATCTACTTCGACGTGCGGATCGACGATGATGCCGTGGTGGTGCCGATGGAGGCGGTCATAGTCACTGGCGAACGGAACCTCGTGTTCGTGCGTGAGCCGAACGGCACTCTGCGACCGCAGGAGGTCGTGCTCGGTCCGGCCGCTGGAGAGCGGGTCGAGATCCTCGAAGGACTCGTGCCGGGCGAGGAGATCGTGGCCTCGGCGAACTTCCTGGTAGACGCGGAGTCACGCCTGGCGGCTACGGGCGGCGGGATGCCCGGCATGCAGCACGGGATCTCCGAGGCGCCGGCCGACGCTTCCGAGCCCGCCGATCCTCCCGAGCCGATGGGCGCGGAGCACGATCATGATTGAGCGCATCATCGAATGGTCGATTCGCAACCGGGGGCTGGTGCTGCTGGGCACGCTCGCCCTGGTGGCCTCGGGGGTGTGGGCGGTACTGGACACGCCGCTCGACGCGATCCCCGACCTGTCGGACGTGCAGGTGATCATCCAGACCGACTTCCACGAGCAGGCCCCGCAGATCGTGGAGGACCAGGTCACCTACCCGATCGCCTCGGAGATGCTGAAGGTGCCGGGCGCCCGGGTCGTGCGGGCCTATTCGTTCTTCGGGATCAGCCTCGTGTATGTGATCTTCGAGGACGGGACCGACATCTACTGGGCCCGCTCGCGGGTGCTCGAATACTTGAACGGAATCCGTCCGCAGCTGCCGGACGGGGTCGAGCCGACCCTCGGGCCCGACGCGACGGGCGTGGGCTGGATCTACCAGTACGTGCTCGAGTCGGACAGCCTCGATCTCGCCGCGCTCCGGACCCTGCAGGACTGGTACATCCGCTACCAGCTCACGGCCGTGCCCGGTGTGGCGGAGGTCGCGAGCCTGGGCGGGTTCCAGAAGCAGTACCAGGTCGAGGTGAACCCGGAGCGACTGCGCGCGTTCGAGATCCCGGTCACCCGCGTGGTGGAAGCGATCGGCGACCACCAGGTGGACATCGGCGCCCGGGTGCTGGAGATGGGCGGCCGTGAGTACATGATCCGCGGGCTCGGCTACCTGGGTGGGGTGCAGGACATCCAGGACGTCCCCGTCGGCGCGACCGCCAACGGCACTCCGATCCGCGTCGCGGACGTCGCCAACGTGTCGATCGGTCCGGCCCCGAGGCGGGGCGCGGCCGACCTCGACGGTAAGGGCGAGGTCGTGTCGGGGATCGTCGTGATGCGCTTCGGCGCAGACGCCTACGAGACGATCGGACTCGTGAAGGAGCGGCTGCGGGAGATCGAGGCTGGGCTGCCGGCCGGAGTCCGCCTGCGGACGGCATACGACCGTAGCGACCTGATCGAACGCGCGATCCGGACCCTCGAGGAGAAGCTGCTCGAGGAGTCGCTGATCGTCGCGGTGGTGATCGCGCTGTTCCTGTTCCACTTCCGTTCGGCGCTCGTCGTCATCGTCACGCTGCCGCTCGGAATCCTGTTCTCGTTCCTCGTCATGCGGGCGTTCGGGGTAAGCTCGAACATCATGAGTCTCGGCGGAATCGCCATCGCCATCGGGGCGATGGTGGACGCCGCGATCGTCATGGTCGAAAACATGCACAAGCACCTCGAGCGGGCCGAAGAGGAGGGCCGGGAAGTGGACCGGTGGGAGATCGCCCGCCAGAGCGCCGTGCAGGTTGGCCCGGCGCTGTTCTTCTCGCTGCTCATCATCACCGTCAGCTTCCTGCCCGTGTTCGCGCTCGAGCAGCAGGAAGGCCGCCTGTTCAAACCGCTGGCGTTCACCAAGACGTTCGCCATGGCCGGTTCCGCGCTGCTGTCGATCACCCTCGTGCCGGTATTGATGGGGTGGCTGGTCCGGGGCCGGATCCGGCCCGAATCTAAAAACCCCGCCAGCCGCCTGCTCCAGGCGGTGTACGCGCCGGTGATCCGCTTCGCGACCTGGAAACCGTGGATCGTCATCGCCGCTGCCGCGGCCGTGGTCGCGGTCACCGTGATCCCGTTCCGCGGGCTGGGCAGCGAGTTCATGCCGCCGCTGCGCGAGGGATCGATCCTGTTCATGCCGACCACGGTTCCCGGCGTGTCGATCGCCCAGGCCCGGGAGATCCTGCGCTGGCAGGACAGCGTGCTCTATTCGTTCCCCGAGGTAGAGATGGTGCTGGGCAAGGCCGGCCGCGCGGAAACCGCGACCGATCCCGCGCCGCTTGACATGTTCGAGACCACGATCACCCTGCGTCCCGAGTCGGAGTGGCGCCCGGGCGTCACGCACGACGGACTGCTGGCGGCGATGGACGAGGCCGTTCGGCTGCCGGGCGTGACGAACGCCTGGACGATGCCGATCAAGGGGCGGATCGACATGCTTGCCACCGGCATCCGCACCCCGGTGGGGATCAAGATCTTCGGGCCCGACCTCGACACCCTGCAGGCCCTCGGCGAGCGCGTCGAGAATATCGTGTCGGGGGTTCCCGGAACCCGCAGCGCGTTCGCCGAACGCGGCGCGTCCGGCTATTACGTCGACATCGAAATCGATCGCCACGAGGCGGCCCGGTTCGGTCTGAACACAGGCGCCATCCACGACGCGATCACCGCCACGGTCGGGGGGATCAATGCCGCGGTCACGGTGGAGGGACGGGAGCGTTACGCCGTGAACGTGCGCTACCCGAGGGAGCTGCGCGACGACGTGGCGAAGCTGCGGGACGTCCTGGTACCGACCCGCGAGGGGGTGCAGATCCCGCTCGGCCAGATCGCCAGCGTGGACGTGCGGCGCGGACCGATGGCCGTGAAGACCGAGAACGCCTTTCCCGTCACCACCGTGTTCATCGACATCGAGGGACGCGACGTGGGGAGCTACGTCGAGGAGGCGCGTGAAACCGTGGCGGCCGGCCTCGTGCTGCCGGCCGGCTACTCGCTCCAGTGGAGCGGGCAGTGGGAGTTCATGCAGCGCGTGAAGCAGAAGCTGCTGTTCGTAGTCCCGGTGACGATCGCGCTCATCTTCCTGCTCCTGTTCCTCAACTTCAGGGGCATCACGGAGTCCCTGCTCGTGATGATGTCGGTGCCGTTCGCCCTCGTCGGCGGCGTCTGGTACCTCTGGTTCGCAGGCTACAACACGAGCGTCGCGGTGTGGGTCGGATTCATCGCGCTGGCCGGCGTGGCGGCCGAGACCGGGGTGGTGATGCTGCTGTACCTCGACGAGGCCTGGCGGGAGCGACGGGAGCGCGGGGAACTCAGGGACGATGCGGACCTGGTGGCGGCCGTGCGCGAGGGAGCCGTGGGACGGCTGCGGCCGAAGATCATGACCGTGGCCACCATCATCCTCGGCCTGATGCCGATCCTGTGGAGTCACGGGACCGGCTCGGAAGTGATGAAGCGGATCGCCGCGCCGATGGTGGGGGGCATGGTCACATCCACCCTGCTCACGCTGGTCGTGATCCCGGCGGTGTATCTGCTCTGGAGGCGGCGTGGGTTATCGGCTGCCGTCGGTGACGGAGCGCCCGACGAAACTGGACCCTGACCGGGTGCGGGGGTAGGATTGAGCTCGCCCGGCGGCTCCTCCGTCGAGCGAACCGAGGCTGAGAACAAGGAGAAATGATGGATCTGCGCACCAACGGGGCGGCGCTCGCGCTCGCCGGAATCCTGACGATCGGGCTGGTCGCCTGCGGCGGTTCAGCCGATGCCGAGTCCGCGGACGTCCCGGCGCCGCAGCCGGTCGAAAATGCCGCTTACGCCGACAAGGCCAACAACGAGATGTCCGTCGACGCGTCCGACTACATGGCCAGCGAAGACGTTTCCGCGGAAACGCTGGTGGTCTACAAGACCGCGGCCTGCGAGTGCTGCGCCAGGTGGGTGGACCACATGGAGGAGGCCGGGTTCGAGGTGGACGTGCACGAGGTCTCGCAGGAAGAGATGAGCCGGGTGAAGGAAGACAACGGGATCACTCGTGATCTCGCGTCCTGCCACACCGCTCAGATCGCGGGTTACCTCGTCGAGGGGCATGTGCCGGCAAAGGACCTGAAGCGACTGCTCGAGGAGAGGCCGGAAGGCGTGAAGGGTATCGCCGTTCCCGGCATGCCGATCGGTTCGCCCGGCATGGAAGTCGAGGGCAAGCCGGCGGCCGAGTACGAGGTCGTGACGTTCGACGCGGCCGGCAACACGAAGGAGTACGCCGCGTATTGAGCAGGCGTGACAGATCGTATTGAAGCCCCGGGGCGTGTAGAACCGCTCCGGGGTTTCTGTCGTTTCAACTTCTTGGGGCGGCCGCTCTCCACACGCCGCAGTCGTCAGTCGGCCTCTTCGAACACTCGCGCGCGTAGCCGGGCCACCAGCATCGAAATCGCCACCCGGTTCTCGCGCCCGAGCGGCAGAATCACGTCCGCGTGGCGGCGGCTCGGCTCGACAAACTCCAGGTGCATCGGCCGCACCGTCTCCTGGTACTGGCGGATCACCGAGCCCATCGAACGCCCCCGCTCCTGGGTGTCGCGTAGCAGCCGCCTGATGAACCGAAGGTCCGAGTCGGTCTCCACGAACACCCTGATGTCCATCAGCTCCCGCAGCTCCGGCTCGGCGAGGATCAGGATCCCGTCCACGATCACGATCGGATTCGGTTCGATGCGCCGGGTTTCGTTGGTGCGACTGTGGCTGGTGAAGTCGTACACGGGCTCTTCCACGGCCCGTCCCGCCATCAATTCGCGCAGGTGCTCGGCCAGGAGCTCGGTCTCCAGCACGTCCGGATGGTCGTAGTTGAGCCGGGCCCGTTCTTCGGGGGACATCTCCGGGTGGTCACGATAGTAGGAGTCGTGGTGCAGCAGGCTGACCGGAACCGGCTCCATGGCCCGGATGATCTGCGACACGACGGTCGTCTTTCCGGAACCGCTACCCCCGGCGACGCCGAGGATCAGGGGACGTGAGCCCGCCATTCGAGCGCTCCGTTCAGAGTAACAGCGCCGCCGCTCCCGCAACGAAGATCACCAGCCCGGCCGCCATCTTCAGGGCGACCGCCGCCGCCCGTCCGAGCAGCGCTCCATAGCCCGCCTTCATTGCAGTCTCAGAATCCTTCACCAGGGTCCAGGTGGCAATCGACGCTCCGACCATCGTGCCGGCGAACACACCGAGCACAGACCCGATCACCGGGACCGGCGTTCCGACGATCGCACCGACGATTCCGCCTAGCAATGCCCCCCAGAAGGTGCGCTGTGTGCCGCCGTACTTCTTGCCCACCCGGGCCAAAGCGACCCACTCGAGGAACTCAGCCAGTCCCGCCAGGAGCAGCAGTCCAACGAACAGCAGCGGAGAAACGGCGCCGGCCCACGCGGCCACCGCCAGGATGAGCAGCATGATCCACAGGCCGGGCAATCCCAGCGGGATCAGAAACAGCGAGGCGGCCATGGCCGCGATACCGAGCAGGGCGAGTCCGTTGATCTCCATGTCCCAACATACGTGGGGATCGCGCAGAGGATTCAAGCGGCCCGACCGCCGTGATGAGGCCGTGACACCACTAGCCATACACGCTTGCACTGTAAACAGACAGGAGTGTATGTTTCCTGCATGGCGCCACCCACCGCGACAACGGACAGGAGAGCAAGGCCAAGGCTCGACCGTCAGGACTGGTCGACCGCGGCCTGGGAGTCGTTCGTGTCCGGTGGAATCGGCGCTGTCACCGTGAAAGACCTCGCCAGGCAGCTGGAGGTCAGTCGCGGGAGCTTCTACCACCACTTCACCGACCGGGACGAGCTGCTGCAGGAGCTGCTTCGGTACTGGGAGGACAAGTGGACCATCCAGGTCCGCGAGGACGTCCGGGCGCTCCGCCTCGGCCCGTCGGAGACGCTGCTCGCCCTGGCGAGGATCATCCGCCACCGGGGAGCGTCCCGCTACGACGTCAGGGTCCGGGCCTGGGCGCTCGAGGATCCCTCGGTTCGAGATCTGATCCGGAGGGTCGATGAAGAGCGGCTGGAGTTCATCCGAATCCAGTTCGAGGCGCTCGGGTTCGACGAATTGGAGGCCGAGAGTCGTGCCCGGCTGTTTCTTTACTACGAGATGGCGGAGCCGGCCGTGCTGGCCGAGCAGTCCGAGGAGTTAAAGGAAGAACTACTACTGGTGCGTCACGCCCTGCTGACGGCCACGAACGGTACCCAACGCATGAAGGAGAAGTAATCGTGGAGACGAAGGAATCCCCGAAGGCGTCGACCCGATTTTCGATCCTGCTCCTGGTCGGGACCGCGTTCGCGCTCGGAATCGCTGCCGATCGCGCGGGCCTGCTGAGCGCTCCCGAGGCCGAGGCCGTCTCGCCCGGCACAGTCGCCCTGCAGGATGCCTCTCCCACGGCTGCCCTGGCCGACCGCGACGTCTACTACCCGGGCTCGGAGGACATCGCGCCCGACGAGATGCGGATCGTCGCCTGCGGAACCGGCATGCCGAACGCGAGACCGAAACAGGCAGCCGCCTGCTGGCTGGTGGAGCTGGGCAACGGTGACAAGTTCATCTTCGACATCGGGCTCGGCTCCTCCGAGCGCATCTCCGCCCAGAAGATCCCTTACGACTACCTCGACAAGCTGTTCATCGGCCACCTTCATGCCGACCACATCGGGGACCTGGACGCGCTGTGGATTGGCGGCGTGATCTCGAACCGGCAAGGGAAGCTTCGCGTCTGGGGCCCGAGCGGATCCGAGACGAAGCTGGGCACGGCGTACATGGTCGACCGGATGAAGGAAATGTACTCATGGGACATGGCCTCTCGGCAGGGGAACGTGAACACGCTCGGCCTCGAGATCGACGTCACCGAATTCGACTACAAGGCGGTCAACGCGGTCATCTACCAGGAAAATGGGGTCACGATCCGGTCGATCCCGGCGATTCACGCGGTGGATGGATCGGTCAGCTTCATCCTCGAATGGAACGGGCTGAAATTCGCGTTCAGCAGTGATACGTATCCGAACAAGTGGTGGATGGAATACACGAAGGACGCCGACCTGGCGATCCACGAGTGCTTCGCGCCGCCATCGATCATGGTGAACAAGCAGGGCTTCGGTGTGCTTGATGCGCTCAACGTTGCGACCCAGGTCCACACCTCACCCGCGATGTTCGGGAAGGTGATGAGCCTAATCAAGCCGCGACTGGCGGTGGGCTACCACGTGTTCAACGACTTCGACACCAAGCCGCAGATCATGAAGGAAGTCCGCTCGACGTACGACGGACCATTCGAGCTGGCGGTGGATTACATGGTGTTCAACGTGACGAAGGACGACATCAAGGTGCGGATGTCGGCGATCGACGAGGACATCTGGCCGGAGCCGTCGGTCACCACGAAGCTGTCGGCCGATCCGAAGGATCGCGTCGGGTTCTCGGACTACGTCAATGGCGGCCGCCAGGTCTTCCAGGACGTGATCGAGCAATACTACGAGGCGACCAACAAGATGTTCGGAACGAGCTTCGATCCGCCGTCGCCGTGAGGCGAGACCGAAGTCACTGATCGTGTCCGAACGGCCGAAGAGGTTATCGGCTGGGGGACCACCGTCGCGCTCCAGGCGGGCGGTGATCCCCCGGATTTCGATTCCCATCCTTGCTGTGCTTCCGCTCCTGGCACTGCCGCCTGGAGCAGCCGCCCAGGATCCCAGCGGCCAGCTGTGGGGTGACCTGGGCCTCGTGTTGCCCAGGAACAACGCCGAGTGGCTGTTTTCCGTCGACGCGAAACCAAAGGTGCAGTTCAGCGGTTCGGAAAAATGGTGGAAGGTCAATCTGCAGCCGACGGCCGTCTACCAGGCCCAAAGGCTGTTCGATCTGGTGGGCGACCTCATGCTCGGCTTCACGAAGCAGAACGACGACGTCGAGACGCTGGAACTGGTTCCAAGAGTTGGAATACGGGTGCACTTGATCTCCGACGTCCGTGATGTGCGCCCGGTCGGCCGGGTGGCGCAACGGATCGGACTCGCGACGACGGCCCGGCTGGAGCACCGGCACTTCTGGTACTACGGGTCAGGCGCTCCAACGGGCGCTCGAACGACTGGCGACTCCGACTCAGGCTGGAGACACGCATCGGCCTGAACGGCGCCGACCGGTCGCGCCCCGGGACCTGGTTCCTGTTCGCCGACGCGGAAGCGTTCATCCCCCTGGGCGACAGGAACCCGGAGACCTTCGCCAAAGAGTGGCGCTTCCGCATCGGACCCGGGCTCAGGTCGAGTCATGACTGGCAGTTCGACTTGCTGTACATCCACGACATTACGCGAAACACGCTGCAGGATAACCAGGATAACTTTGACGCCGACGTCAACGCGATCGACCTGAGAGCGACTCACTATCTTGGATACTCGTCTGGCTCGTAGGCCCGAACCGGCATCCGTTTCCCGCTGAGCGCGCCGGGACTGCTCGTCCGGGCCGGCGCGCAGCCGGCCCTCAGCCGGCCTGGATCTTCGCTGCCACGATTTCCACGTTACGCCACACGCGTAGCAGGTTGCCGCCCCACAGCTTTCGGACGTCGTCTTCCGAGTACCCGCGGCGCACCAGCTCCAGCGTCACGTTGAAGGTCTCCGACGCATCTCTCCATCCCGTCACGCCGCCCCCGCCGTCGAAATCGGAGCTGATTCCCACATGGTCGATGCCGATCAGCTTCACGGCGTAGTCGATGTGGTCCACGAAGTCCTCGACCGTGGCACCTGGAAACTCATCGTTGATCTTGGCGCGCGCCTCGCGGTAAGCGTCTCGCTGCTCGGGGGTCGCGTCGGTCCACGACTCGAACGGGGCGTTATCGCGCACCTCCTGGATCGCCGCTTCTTTCTCCTCTGACGGGATCATCACGTAGCCATCAAACGCCACGATCTGCACCACCCCGCCGTTGTCCCGGATAGCCAGGAGCTCTTCGTCCGTGAGGTTACGAGGCGAGTCGGCCAGCTCGCGGACCGCCGAGTGAGACGCGATGATCGGGGCCGGCGACAGGCGTGCCGCGTCGATGGCCGTCTTCCCGGATGAGTGGGACACGTCCACCATCATCCCGAGCCGGTTGGCCTCGGCGATCGCCTGCTCCCCGAGCTTGCTCACGCCTCCGTGCTCCTCCTCGGCATCCCCCAGGTTCTCCCGCGGGATGGAGGAATCCGC
>JAENXO010000475.1 GCA_016649455.1 Gemmatimonadota bacterium
GCCAAGCCGGGAAGACGCGAAACCGGGGCTGTCACGGACGACGATCGGCTGCTTGCCGAGGCGCACGGCGAACGCGCGGGCCTGCTCGACCGCGCGCTCGGCAGTCCGGTCGCCTCGTACGACCTCGACCAGAGCCATGATGTGGACGGGATTGAAGAAGTGAATCCCGATGACCCGCTCCGGCCCGGGCAACGGCTCGGCGATCGCGGTGATCGACAGTGACGAGGTGTTGGACGCCAACAGGCAGTCTGCCGTGACCCCGGTGGCCGCCCGGCCCAGCAATTCCCGTTTAAGCTCCAGCCGTTCAGGAGCGGCCTCGACCACGATCTGCGTGTCTCCGACCGCCGCTTCGAGATCGGTTTCGAGCATCAGACGGTCCAGCGTCGAATCCCGCTGCACAGGCTCGACCTTTCCGAGCTCGACGCCCCGGTCCAGGTTCGCCGAGATCTGCCCCCTGGCCCGGGAGAGCGCATCCCCGTCGATATCGAACAGCCGCGTGTCGAGCCCGGCGGAGGCACACACCTGGGCGATGCCGTGACCCATGGTACCGGCGCCGAGGACGGCTACGCTCCGTATCGGAACGGGTTCTGGATCGCAGCTCATCACGTGCTCTCGGGCGAGGATTCGGCCGGATAATCCCACGCGATCGGCTTCCGGCGGATGACGGCGAACGCCTCGAAGCCGAAGTCCTCGGCGAGACGATTCGGGTCTTCGTCGAGAGCGCTGGTGAACAGTCGGACCTCCGTCAGTTCCATCTCCCTCGCCCAGCGATACGCGGCGTCCAGGAGTCGCCGCAGGTGTCCACGCCCCCGAGCCTCCGGCCTGACATAGGGAGTCTGCAGACGTCCGAAACGCGGAGGGCTGAAGTACGGCACGTTCTCTTCGACACAGCAGGAGAGCATTCCATCCAGGCCGCCGTCCGGGCGATCGATGACGAACACGGCCGAGTCGGGACCGCGGACGTGGCGCTCGAACAGCGAACGCCGGGCTTCGATCCCACCGGGCGGGATGTTCTGGTAAGCCGGATTCTTCCGACTGATCCGGATGTAATGGGCCCACATCGCGGTGATCTCGTCCAGGTCCTCCGCGGTGGCTCTTCGAACGGTGCTGTCGGGACTCATTCTCCGGCTCCGAATCGAGGTGGCCGCTTCTCGACGAACGCCCTCGTTCCTTCGAGCGCGTCCGCCGAACGGAAGCACCGATCCTGTGCGTCCGCTTCGTAGTCCAGCATCTCGTCCAGCGTGGAGCTGTGACTGCGGTGGAGTGCCTGCTTTGCGAGCGCGAGCGCGAGGGGAGGCTTCGCGGCCAGCCGGCCGGCCCACTCCAGCGTCGCCGCCTCAAGCTCATCGTGCGGCACGACGCGATTCACGAGGCCGAGCCGCTCGGCCTCGGCGGCATCGATCATCTCCCCGAAGTAGAACAGCTCCGCGGCTCGGGCCCGTCCGACGAGACGCGGGAGCAGCCAGGTCCCGCCCCAATCCGGGTGCAGGCCGATCCGGTTGAACGTCTGGCCGATCGACGCCCGGTCCGAGGCGATTCGTAGATCGCACGCGAGGGCGAGATTCGCTCCACCGCCGGCCGCCGGCCCGTTCAAAGATCCGATGACCGGCTTGGCCATCGATGTGATCGCGCCGATCACCCGCCTCCCAGCGGTGACCAGCGCGTTCGCCTCATCGAACTCACCACGTTCGATCAGTGCCGCCATATAGCCCACGTCCGCCCCGGTGCAGAAGGCCCGTCCCTTGCCGGTCACGACCACGACCCGAACGTCCTCCCGGGAGGCCACTTCCTCCAGCGCCGTGCCGATCTCGTCGCGCATGGCGCCGAAGAAGGCATTGAGCTTCTCCGGTCTGTTCAGGGTGACGGTTCCGATCCCGTCGGTGATGTCGAGCAGCACGTGCATCACGACATCTCCTCGGCGTGCACGATCGTCGCGATTCCCTGTCCGACACCTATGCACATCGTAACCAGACCGGTACGGGCGCCACGGCGGCGCATCTCATGCACGAGACTCGTCAGCAGCCGGGCGCCGGTGCAGCCCAGCGGATGACCGAGGGCGATCGCGCCCCCGTTCACATTCACCCGCTCCGGGTCCAGCCCGAGCTCGCGGATGCACGGGATCGCCTGTGCCGCAAAAGCCTCGTTCAACTCGACGATGTCCAGGTCATCGATTGCCAGGCCCGCCCGCTGCAATACCTTGCGGACCGCCGGGACCGGGCCGAGACCCATGCGGTTCGGCTCGACGCCCGCAACAGCCGTGGCGCCGATCCGGGCGAGCGGATTCAGGTCGAACTCCCGTGCGGCGGCTCGACTCGCGAGCAGCAGTGCCGCCGCACCGTCATTGATGCCCGAGGAGTTGCCGGCCGTGACCGTTCCACCGGGCCGGAACGCCGGTCGCAGCCGGGCCAGGCCTTCCGCCGTGAC
>JAENXO010000386.1 GCA_016649455.1 Gemmatimonadota bacterium
ACCGTTGCGCTCGGCGGATTGGCCGCCTGCTATCCAGGCGACATATCCAGTATCCAGGAAACTCAGGTCGTAATCACGGCCTACGACAAGGAATTCGACTATTCAGCGCAGCAGACGTACGCGATTCCGGACACGGTGGTCGAGGTTTGCGAGTCCGAGAATCTGAATCCCGGATTGCCGATCAACTGCGACGATGACAGCAGGATCGACTACAATCACGCGAACGATGCGGCGTTCGTGGCCCGTGTGCGGCAGAACATGAACGCGCTGGGCTATTCGGAGGTCGATTGGGAAACGGTCAACGAGAACAACCTGCCGGACGTCGCGTTGATCATGATGGTGACCGTGAACCGGTGGACTGCGTACACCTACTGGGGGTGTGGCGGTTACTGGGGCTGGTGGGGCTGGTATCCTCCGGGCTGGGGCTGCGGCTATCCCGGGTATAGCACCACCTCATGGGACCAGGGCACCCTGTACACCGACATGCTCTATCCGGACGGGGCCTCCAATGAGACGATTCCGTCTGTGTGGACCGGCGCGATCAACGGAGTCCTGTCGAACAGCAGCAACACGAACAGGGACCTGGCGTTGAGTGGCATCGACCAGGCGTTTGCACAATCCAAAGACTACCTGATGGTCCCGTAGGACCGAGGCGAATCCGAATTGGAGAAGAAGATGAGAATGCTCAAGGGAGCGCTCGCCTCGGTGGCCCTTCTGGTGGCCTTCAGCGGCGAAGCGCAGGCGCAGGACTGGTGGTGGGGAATCACGTACAACATGTCGGCGACGTCTAGCCTTCCGGGCACGTCCGACTCCGACGGAAACTTCGTGGACGACTTCAGCTTCCGCGGTGTCGGGATCGAAGCGCGTTACGTTCCCGATCGGGGCGGAAACCTGTCTTACGGATTTTCGGGCAGCTGGAACGTGCTGAACGAGAAGACGGATGAGGTCGTTCACCTGCCAGGCGCGGACCTGAGTGGAACGCAACTCAGGTACTTCAACAGCATCCCGCTCCTGTTGAACGCTCACTACTACTTCGGCTCGCGTGGCGGGATTCGTCCGTACGCCGGCCTCAACGTCGGTACATACTGGATCGAGCGTCGGGCTGACGTAAGCATCGTCTCGGTTAAGGATGACAACTGGCACCTCGGCTGGGCGCCGGAACTCGGCATCATCGTGCCGCTGGGTCGTCCGGAAGTCGCCCTGATCGCGAATGCCAGGTACAATTGGGCGTTCAGCGCAGGTGGGTCAGGCGACCAGAAGTACTGGGGCTTCAACATTGGCTTCATGTACAGATAACAGTATTACCTGCGGTGCAGATAGCAGTTGAACGGACAATTGTCCTTTTCACGCGGCGGAGCCGGAACACAGGAGAAGTTGAACATGAATCGATCCGTGCTTCCGGCTCCGGCCGTCGTTCTTCTCTTCGCTGTCGCGGCGACAGCCTGCTCCGGAATGACTTCCTCGTCGGACTTCGATCCCGCTCGTCTCGACACGATGCGGACGTATCAGACCTGGAACTGGGCGTACACGAAGGATGGAAAGGTCGGGGACATTCGCTCCAGTGATCGAGTCATCGACGATCCGCTGGCGGACAAGCGGATTCGTGATTCGATCGAGTCGAGCATGTTGAGCAAGGGGTATCACAGAGTCGAAGACGAGAATCCGGATTTCCGGGTCGGCTATCACGTCTCGATCAACGGCCGGCTGAACGTTTCGTACGTCAATACCTACTACGGCTACGGCTGGGGTGGATACTGGGGCCCCTACGGTCCCTCGTTCGGATACGTCCAGACGACTCCGTCGGTCCAGGAGTACCGGGAGGGAACGCTGATCGTAGATATCGTCGATGGCATGGCGAACGAGCTGGCGTGGCGCGGTGTGGTGCAGGCAGAAATGCACGAGAAGCGGGACGCCGACGAGCGGCAGAAGGCGTTCGACAAGGCGGTCAACGAAGTGCTGAAGGACTTCCCGCCAGGCTGATCCGTCAGGCCCAGAGTTCCTCGAACATCAGGTACGACGACTCCCGCATCCCGAGCGCGCGATATGTCGCCTGGGCGGGCTCGTTGTCCCGCTCGACGTAGAGTCGCAGTCCGATCACCTTCTGTCGCCGGGCCAGGTCTCTGACGTATTCGTGCAGCCGCCGGTAGACCCCCTCCCGCCGGAGACGCTTCGAGACGTAGACGCTCTGGATCCACCATATCTCGCCGTTTCGCCAGTCGCTCCACTCGGTAGTGATCATCAGCTGTCCGACGATTTCCCCATCCTGCTCCGCCACGAAGTACCGCCCGCGGGTCGGCTGCTCGAGCAGGCGCTCGACGCCCTTCGAAAGTGTTCGCCGGTCGAGCTCCCGTCCTTCGGTTTCACGGGCCATCGCCTGGTTGAACAGTATGATGCGCGCCAGGTCCTCCTGTGTGGCGGGTCGGATGGACATCGACATCTGGATTCCTCTCATCCTCGCAGGTGGGCGCCCATGGACACGACCGGCGCCGAGCCGCCGAGGGGCGCCTCGGAATCGCCATGATCGCAGGGGGGGCGCGGCCCTTCAAGTGCGCTTCGTTATTGCGGGATACGGCGACATTGTGCGGTCTACCGTGCAGCCGGCAGTCTGGAGCCCGGAAAACCTTGATTTTTCACGGTTTCCGGCGGGCACGCAGATTGCCTGAGTGGGGCGTGAGCACGGCCACGAACGCAAGACCGCGACATCGCGGGAAGAGGCTGGATGGTTCGGATCGGCAAATGGTGGCGGCGATTCTGGATGCCGCCTGATTCATCTCTGCTGCAGACCGGGGGCCAGGGAGAGGTGCTGATCTCCTGGCTCCGGCTCGGCGTGAGCTTCGCCGCGATCGGGATCGCCTCCTTCGTGGCGTGGAGAACCGGCCAGGCTCCCGCCGCCCGTGTGTACCTGCTGGTCGCCTATGTGGCACTTCCAGTTGCCGGATTCATACACATCTTCGTCAGTCGTGCCAATTACGGCTGGTGGATGGGATTCGTCACCAGCATGCTCGACGTGACGATCGTCAGCGTCACGCTGGGGGTGTTCCTGCTCGTCGGCCGGACGGACATGGCCCTGATGAACCCGGTGGCGTTCCCGGTCTACTTTCTTGCGCTCGCCGCAACCAGCATGCGGCTGGACCACCGGGCCTGTGCG
>JAENXO010000304.1 GCA_016649455.1 Gemmatimonadota bacterium
CTCGGGGCCGGTCCGACACTCGGACTGGTTCTCGGGACCGGTTTCGTGGGTGCGTGGCTGGCCAGGCGCGAAGGCCTGCGGGCCTGGAGTGCCGTACAGGAGCAGCTTGCCAGGGGCCAGGTCCCTGGACGGGAACTGCTGGACGCCGTGCTGGTCCTGCTGGCCGGCGTTGTCCTGATAACGCCGGGAATCCTCACCGATGCGGTGGGGTTCACGCTGATGACGAGACCCGGGCGTAACTGGGTGGCAAACCGGATCCGGAAGCGCCTCGAGGCATCAATAGACTCGGCGCAGATCGGGGATGAGACCAGTCCCGGAGAGCCGGGTGGCGGACGAATCATCGAGCTGTAGGGATCGAAAAGGAGACGGTCATGGATAAGGGCGTGAATCCGGACCTCGGCCTGGCGCTGCTTCGCGTCGTGCTTGGCGTGATCTTCATTTCGCACGGGGCTCCGAACCTGTTCGGAGGCATGGAAGGCCAGGCGGGGTTCTTCAGCTCGCTCGGAATCCCGCTTCCCATGATTGTCGCGTGGGCCGTGAGTCTGCTCGAGTTCTTTGGCGGAATCGCACTGCTGATCGGGCTCCTCGTCACACCGGTAAGCCTGCTGCTCGTAATTCACATGTTCGCCGGAATCGTACTTGTCCACGCTCCGCGCGGCTGGTACGTCCTGGGACCCGAAGCGAACGGCGGCGTCGAGTTCAGCGTCCTGCTGGCCGCTTCGCTGATGATGCTGGTATTCGGGGGACCCGGACTGGCCTCGATGGACGGGCGGGGCGGATCTAGCTGAGCCGGGACAGGGCCCAGCGGGCGTGGTCCCGCACGAGTTCCGACTCGTCGGCCGCACAGCGCTGAAGGAGCGGGACGGCTCGCTCATCACCGGCGTTTCCCAGTCCCACGCACAGGTTCCGGAGAAGTCCCTCCCGGCCAGGTCGCGCCAGCGCCGTGTCTCCGTACCGGGCGCGGAACTCTTCCGTGTCCATTTCGACCAGCTCCTCGGTCCAGGCCCGAAGAGTTGCCGGCGCGACAGGCCGGCCGAGATCCAGGTCTCCGCTGTCTCCAGCGGCGGGATCGCGGTTCCACGGACATACTTCCTGGCAGATATCACAGCCGAACACCCGGTTTCCGATCGCCGTACGCAGTTCGAGCGGAATCGGGCCACGGTTCTCTATCGTCAGCCAGGAGATGCAGCGACGTGCGTCGAGGACACGTGGTGAGACGATCGCATCGGTCGGACACGCTTCGATGCACCGGGTGCACGTCCCGCAACGGTCGGGCAGGAATGGCGCGTCAGGCGCCAGGTCAAGCGTCGTGAGGATCTCTCCGAGCAACAGGTAAGACCCGAGTTCGGGATTGATCAGGAGTGTGTTCTTCCCGATCCACCCGAGTCCGGCTCGCTGTGCGTGTTCCCGCTCGAGAACCGGCCCATAGTCCACATACAGCTTGCAGCCGGCCTCCGGATCGAGTGTCCGGATCTGCTCGGCCAGCGCCGCGAGTTTCTCTTCGAATACGTCGTGGTAATCACGACCGAGAGCATAGCGAGCGATGACGGCGTCGCCGGTGCTCCGGCCGGGGTCCGAATCAGGAGAGGCGGCGAACGAGCGCGGATCGGCCACCGGGACAGCTGCCGAAGGCGGAGCGTAGCTCAGCGAGACCACCACGACAGTTCGACAGCCCGGTAGCGCTTCGGTCGGGTCGAGCCGGCGCCTGACGGAATCTTCGCGGGCCATCCAGCCCATGTCCGCATGGCGGCCGAGACGCAGCCACTCGAGGTAGGCGGACCGGTGCGCAGGCCGGTCGGCCGGGGCGAATCCGATCGATGAGAAGCCGAGCTCGAGCGCAGTCCGCCGGATCGTCTGTTTCGGATGCTCGCCGCCGATAGTCACAGCTGTCTGATCAGGAAAACGAGGACGCGCTCGGACATTCGTCGGAGACCTCACACCCCGCGCAGTCCGGTCGGCGCGCATCGCACCGGGCCCTGCCATGACGGATGAGTCGCCAGGAGAACGGGTGCCATTCTTCGCGGGGAAGCACCTCCATCAGATCCCGCTCGATCGTCTCCGGAGTCCTGGCCGCGGTGAGCCCGAGCCTGGTCGAGACGCGCTTCACGTGCGTATCGACGACGATCCCTTCGGTCTTCGAGAACGCGTTGCTCAACACGACGTTGGCGGTCTTCCGCGCGACTCCGGGAAGCTGCGTCAGCTCTTCCATCGAATCCGGCACTTCACCGCCATGCTCGGCCACGAGTCGGGCGGCCATGCCGCGAATGTGCCTGGCCTTGTTCCGGTAGAAGCCGGTGGAGTGAATCAGAGCCTCGAGCTCCTCCGGGTCCGCCCCGGCGTAGTCCGCCGCCGTCCGATAGCGCCGGAACAGTGCCGGCGTCACCTGGTTCACCCGGTCATCGGTGCACTGAGCGCTGAGAATCGTCGCCACGAGCAGCTCCAGCGGGGTATCCCACCCGAGGCTGATGGCGAGACCCGGATAGAGCTCGGCCAGGCGGGGAGCGAGCCGGGCCGCTCGTTCCCGGCGCCGGGAGAGGGAGGCGAGGCGCTTACCCATTTCCGCCGGCCTTCGGCAGGGCACGGCGAGCGATGTGATCAGCAGGACCGGGAGTCGCCCCGCCGACCAGCCGTCGCCACCACGAGACCCGACGGCGCAGCACGACCCACAGGCGGCCGCCTGCCAGGTTCTTTACCCGCACGAACGTCCGGTCGGCTTCTGCGGGCACGTGCAAGGCGTAGGAGTGTCCACGCCACTCGAAGCCGGCGGTCCGATCGGCCGGTTCGAGCACCGCCTCGACGAACGTTTCGCCCTCGAGGCGTACCGCGCCGTCATCATCGGCAGGTATCGCCCGGTAGAAGTCGGGATCGAACGACCGACCGGCGTGCCGAAGAAAATTCTGCTCGACTGCCCAGTCGAACACGTCCAGTCCGCTCTCTGCCGCAGCCGCTTCACGGTGGTGCAGAAGCTCATGCACGATCGTCTCCCACAACTCGGCTTCCCAGTCGAACATCGGATCGTCTTCGGCCAGGTTCCGGAATGAACCGTAGTACAGCACGATTCTGGACCTCGTGTCTCCGATCCCTCCCGTTCCATCGGGCCAGTCATCCGTGATGCACTCGCCCGTGGTCCAGATCCCGGGAAGGCTGGGGTGGCCTGCCGCCTCCGCCTCGACCACGAGTCCGTCCACTCCGCTGCGAAATTCGAGCGGAATTTCGTCGAACATCCGGGCGGCCCGGTCGCGGAACCGGTCCGCTTTCACTCGACGTCCTCCACCGACGTATGAGCGTATCGGCCCCTGTACCACAGAAGCGGCCGGTCGTGCGGAGCCTCCGTCGAGGTCACCTCGATGACCCGTCCGATGAACACCGTGTGGTCCCCGGCCTCGATGGACTGCTCCACCTCGCACTCACAAACGGCGATCGAGCCGGGGAGAATCGGACACCCGAACTTGCCCGTCTCCCAGATCAAATCGTCGAACTTCCCGTCTCCCGCCTCCGCAAACCGCTCGGCGTGGGACCTGTGGCCCGAGCCGAGCACATTGATCGCGTATCGTCCACTGGTCGAGATCGTCTCGCGAGTCCGCGATCCCGCGGAGAGGCAGACGAGAACCAGCGGAGGCTCGAGCGACACCGAACACACCGCCGTGGCCGTGACGCCGGCCGGCGCGTCTCGTGCGTCGGCCGAGGTGACCACCACGACGCCTCCCGCCAGTTGAGCCAGCGCGCGGCGGAAGGCGGCCGGGTCCACGCCCCCGTGCGGGCCCCGGGGATTCGTTTCAGCGTCCACTCATTCCTCCTCCAGCTCGACCCTGAACACTCGAAGTCCGGCATACATGTCAGCGACGAATACGGCCTGCTTCAGGACCCGGGCCCCTCTGGCCAGCGACCGGCTCGGGATCCCATCGATCCAGGCCCCCGTGGGAATCACCGCGGTCTCCCGACCCTGTGCGTACAGCTCACCGCGCAGTTCTCCGGACAGGTCCGCGAGCCGGAGCCCCCCCGTGCCGAACGCGGCGACGAGC
>JAENXO010000439.1 GCA_016649455.1 Gemmatimonadota bacterium
CCGATCTCGATGGTCGGGAACGGCTCGCTGAACGCGTTGCGGTAATCGCGGAACCGGTTGTAGCTCGCGAAGAACCGGTTGGCCCACTTTCCTTCGCCGGAACGCGCGTTCCACTCGAACGCGTAGGAGTTGAGTTCATTGTTGATCTGGTAGCCCGAGTTTTGAGCCGGCAGGCTGGCGGTGTTCGGCCCACGCCCCGAGTTGTTGAGGCTGATTGCAAACGGGTGTGGTGGCAGGTCGCGTTCCGCGTCGAGTCGGCTGTAGCGGAACATCATGTTGTGGTTCGAGTTCAGGTTCCAGTCCAGCTTCAACAGCGCCTTGTTGCTCTTGGTCTCGTGGACAAAGCCCGAGTAGGGCCCGGTGTCGTAGCCGTACTCCGTAGCCAGGCGCTCCGAGATCGCGTCCAGAGTGGCCTGCTCGGCCCGCGATTCACCGGGCCCTGGGGTGCCGCCCGTGGACGGAACGAAGTTCGAGCCAGGGTCATCCCGCTGTGTGAACTCACCGCTGAAGAAGAAGAACAACTTGTCCCGCAGGATCGGCCCGCCCACGGTGAGACCGTACTGGCCGTAGCTGAGGTCGGGGTTCGCCACCACGTCGTTTCCGTCCACCTTGTTTCCGACCAAATTCTGGTCTCGGTAGAACGCGAAGCCGGAAAACTTGAACTCATTGGTTCCGCTCTTCGTGACCGTGTTGATGTTGGCTCCCGTGAATCCGCTCTGCCTGACGTCGAATGGAGCCACAGAGACGACGACCTGCTCCACCGCGTCGTACGGAATCGGTTCGGACGCTGTCTGGCCGCCCGGCGCCGGGTCGTCGAGGCCGAACGAATTGTTGAAGTAGGAGCCGTCCAGCGTGATGTTGTTGTAGAGCCAGTTCCGGCCTCCGAAGCTGAAGTTGCCGTCGTTGCGTGGATCGGTACGGGTCAGGTCGCGCGTGCTCCGACGGACCGACGGAAGGGCCAGGACGGCCTCGTTGGGAATGACGGTCGCTGCGCCGGTTCGGTCGCTGTTCAGAACCAGGTCCCGCGACGCCTCGACCGTGAGCGCATCCAGCACGATGGCCGTTTCCGCCAGTGCGAAGCTGAGCCGCGCGTTCTGGCCAAGGGCGACCTGGACGCCTTGCTGGATTTCCTGCTGGTGACCGAGAATGGTAGCCGATACGGTGTAAGGTCCTCCAACTCGCATCCCCCCGATCGTAAACACCCCACCGGAACGCGTAGTCGTCTGGTAGGTGGTTCCGCTGGGTTCGTGGCGCGCGGTGACAGTGACACCGACCAGCGGCAGGGCCGCGGCATTCGTAACAACACCGTTAACTCCGCCTGACGTGACCCCCTGCGCACGCAGCGATCCCGAAGTTGCCAGAAGCAGCGCTGCAAACACAGCCAGCAGGCTGAACCCCGAATGGACGTGTAACCGACGCCTCATAGCGGCCTCCTGAATGGGGATGGGGATTGTATTGGGTCCTGGTACAGTCGTCCTTCCCGAGGGCAAGAAACGTGACACGGAGCCGACAGACCGAGCCGTATGTCGTTGCTGATAATCGGGCGGTGGCAAGCCGTGAATTACAGGTCAGTTGAGTGACCCTCGTCGACGCATGGCCCGGTGCACAGCCACACCCTGGTCGCGTCGGACGCCTGCCTTGACCGCGCCGATCGGGACGATCTGGTCCGAGCATAACACCGCCCGCCCGGCTGGGCAAAGCCCCCCGCTCGCCGGACCTATGCCGGAGCGGATACTTCCGAGCTGGCGGCCTCAGATTTCCGGGCCAGCCGCAATACGTCGTCCCAGTTGATGTCCCGGAAGTTGTGCATGGGACAGTACTTGGGGCCGCACATGGCGCAGAACTCCGCGGTCTTGAAGTACTCGTCCGTCTCAGCCGGCGCTGGTCTCGTCCGGCTTGAGAAGACGGTCCTGGAAGTCGACGGCCTCGGAGATCCGATTGACTTCCGAATCGATGCCCGACAGCTGCTGCTCGAGCAGGGCGATGCGTTCCTTCATGATCGACACTTCGGCCGGCGCGACGCTGGAACGCGAGATCGCAATCGCCTCCGCGATCGGCTTGATCGCGAACCGCAGCGCGATGAGGCTCACAGGAATGAGGACCGTGAGGGTCCCCATGAAGATTCCCACAATCGCAACGATATCGATCGGCGGTACTTGCATCTGTGTATCAGCTCCCCTCGGAATCGCGAAGGCGTTCGAGACTCTGCTTCATCTCATCCGTCGGTACATCGCACATCGGGCACATCGAGCCCGTGCACGACTCTCCCATCTCGAGACACACGACCTCGTTTTCCAGCTCCCCCGTGGCGGGGTTGGTCCGGGCGCTCGTTTTCACCACGACCTCCACCTGCCGGTCACACGCCGAACAGTAGGCAAGGTGCTTGTCCATCAGCTCTCCTTCCCGGCAGACATCCCCGGCATCGGATCATTGGCGCGTGGTATGACGTCGCATGAAGCAGAGTCGGACGAACAGGATCCTCCGCAGTCTCCGCCGCACCCCCGGCGCGCTCCCGGCCGGAACAGCCCGTAAGCCACGAACAGCGCCACGAATCCCAGTATGCCCAGAGCTGTCTCCACCGTCCAGTCGTCTCCCTCCGGTTCAGGTACTGAACAACCCCGCGAACCCCATGAACGCGAGTGACAGGCTGCCGGCGATGATCAGGACGAGACCCATGTTCCGGGCCATCGCGGGAATGCTCGACAACTCCGATGATTCACGGATCGA
>JAENXO010000658.1 GCA_016649455.1 Gemmatimonadota bacterium
AAGGTCCCGACGCCGGCGGAGGTGACCGACATCTTCGTGTGGCTGGCGTCGGATCGATCGGCGGACGTGTCCGGGCAGCGGTTCCGGGCGAAGGATTTCGACGTGGAGGCAGCCTACCAGTCGTGAGTCTACGAGCGACCCGCAGGAACCCGTTTGTGCCGGTAACGAACAACCCTCTAACACGTTAGCCGATCGGGGCATCCCGCAGCCCCCATCGGCTAACGGCGTGTTTCTGCAATCTGACTCTATCAATCCTCCAACAGTCACGCCCCGATTCCGTCCTGGCCGGAGTCCGGTCAGCTGCTCCTGCGACCGACCTACCGGCGTCCACTTCTGCAGATCGTGCGGTCGCCAGCTGATCCTATTCGACCTGCCGCGCCGGATGCATCAGAATCCGCCCTGAGCGCCCCCGTGCGCGACGAACGCCCCGAAAAGGTCTCCGAAGGCCATCTTCGGCTTCTATTCGGTTTAGGGACGCACACAGAGCGGAGGGCAAGACCATGAGCAAGGCACGAGAGCGATGGGAACGGTGCATTGAGGACTCATACGCGCACCTGCGAAGCGTGGGCCTCGATCCTGAGACCTTGGGTGAGCCGGGCGAGATGCTGGCCTGGCTGTACGAGACGACCGACGACAAGCCGGCGCGGGCACTGCTTGAGGCCGAGTGCCGTGCAGCTCGGGCGATGGAACTCGAGGAGGCAGGAGGCTGAATGTCACGAGCATCATTCGAGAGCCATCTGCGAACCGATATCAATCGCGCTCTGATCGAGGCCGGCTTGGACCCGAGTACGATCCGGGACCCGGCCGAACCGCTACGCCGGCTCGAGCTGCTCGGAAACCGTCGAGCGGGCGACCTCCTGCGGCAGTTGCGCCGGCTGGGGCGAGCATGACCGAAACTAGGTCGTCCGCCACGTACACTGCCCCAGCACGACTGCGCTGCCGTCCGGGAACGTCCAGCGCGGATACCCCCAAAGCGAAGCGCCCGGCCGGAACCGGGCGCGCGCCGCTGAGACTGACACGAAACTACCGTTCGGGCTGGTGGCTACCAACAGTCACGCCCCGATTCCGGCCAGGCCGGAGTCCGGTCAGCTGCTCCTGCGACCGACCAACGGGCGTCTCGTTCTGTCACTCGTGCGGCAAGCTGCTGATCCCGTTCGACTGGCCCGAGACAACTCGCCAGCATCCACGGAAACCGCCCTGAGAGGCCTTGTGAGCGACGACCGCTCCGAGAAGGTCTCCGAGTGCATCTTCGGCGTCTGTTCGGTTCAGGGGCGCACACAGAGCGTTATGGCTGCCGCGCCCTGGTGTTCGTGTCGTTCGTTGAGCAACAGCTGGCCTCGTGAACCCCCAAAGCGAAGCGCCCAAAGTGTCGCCGTCGTCGTCCAACCAGCTGTACGGGGATTAAGAACCACCACCGGGGTCAACCTCCGATTTGGGCCACGTTGAGATCCCCACCCAGATGAGGACTATGCCGATGATGGTCCCGAGGATCTGCCGGAAGCCGAATCCCG
>JAENXO010000075.1 GCA_016649455.1 Gemmatimonadota bacterium
GCCAGGAAAACGGCGGTCCGGAAGCACCCGGGCCGCCGTTCTTTCATCCGGCCTGCTTTTCGTATGGCATAGAAGTAAAGCGCTCTGTATGGCCCTGTTTGAAGCGGGTTCTCAGGTTCCTGTCGTCTCCCGACAGACGTAAAGCGCAAACGCTTTACAAGACTCTGACCACCCGCGCGAGGAAGTTCTCGATCACGGCATGGGTCAGGCCCCAGATCACCTCTCCCGCGTACTCGATGGTCGGGAGAATGCGCGGAGTTGGTTCCGCGCGAGTCAGCGTCGAACGTCTTTCGGGTGCGGACAGATCAGGCAGGGGGACCCAGATGTGGCCCGCGATCTCGTGGCTGGCACTGATCTGCGGGCGAGAGGGGAGCCAGGCGACGTATGGCGTGACGCCGATCGATGGGAGGTGCGCACTGCGGGGGTGAATCTCGTCCAGCCTGCCGAGAAACGTGTCGCGGCTCAGCCGGATGTCCGTTTCCTCCCGGATCTCCCGGCGAGCCGTATCGACCAGGTCGACATCCGACGATTCGGTTCGGCCTCCCGGGAGCGCCACGTGGCCCGACCACGGATCGCCTTCCCACGCGGCTCGGATTACGAACAGTCCCGACACGCCGTGGTCCTCGAAGTCGACTGAACGGGTCGGATCGGTGTCGAGAACCGGATCCGGGGCGAGCAGCAGGGTTACGGCGGCCCGGGTCTCACACTCTGCGTCGGGAAGACGGATCGCCGGTGGGTCACGCAGTGCCGCACGTATCCGTCCCGGGAGCGAGACGTCCGGATTTTCGCGCGCTTGACCGAGGTCGGGGTTCAAGGGAGGTCAGGGGCCCTGGCGATTCCACGGACGGGATGCCCGCTCCGCGGTCTCGAGCAGTGCCAGGTAGCTTTCGTGCCGTCTGGCACTGATCTGGTTGTTCTCCACCGCGTCCCGCACCGCGCAGCCGGGTTCGTCCCGATGCCGGCAGTCGGCGAAACGACAGCTGTCCAGGTACGGCCGGAACTCTCGAAACACGGCCGGCAGCTCCCCCGGCTCAAGCGCCGCGGGCTCGAAGTTCTGTACTCCAGGGGTGTCGGCCAGGAACGTGTCCCCGCCGAGCGGGATCAGCAGTCCCGCGGTGGTCGTATGCTTGCCTCGACCGGAGCGCTCACCCACGTCACCGACGCGGAGATCGAGGCCCGGGACAAGCGTGTTCACGAGGCTGGACTTCCCAACGCCCGAAGACCCTGCGAGCACCGTGATTCGGCCCTCCAATCGTTCGCGCAGAGCGTCCATCCCCGTCCCGGACTTCGCGCTTACCTGGAGCACCTCATAGCCGGCGTCCGCGTACGGCTGCAGCAGATCAGGAAGCGATTCAGAGTCGGACAGGTCGCTCTTGTTGCAGATGATGAACGAAGACAGGTCGTTGAGCTCGGCCACGGCGAGCAGGCGGTCGAGCAGAAAGGGGTCTGGATCCGGGCGCACCACCGCCACAACGGCAGCCACCTGGTCCACGTTCGCGGCGAGTACCTGTTCCTTCCGCTTCGCGAAGGACCGGCGCGACAGAACACTGTGCCGGGGAAGCACCGCATCGATGCGACAGCTTCCGTCCTCCAGCTGCTCGACTTCGACCCGGTCGCCGACCGCGATCGAGCCTTCTCCCTGCTTGATCCGCCCACGCAGGCTGCAGGAGAGTTCGGTGTCGCCTGCCAGGACCAGGTAGGACCCGCCCGCACCCCGCAGAATCCGCCCGATCACGGAAGCATCACGAATCCGCTCCGACCAGTTCTTCGAGGCAATTCCACGCGAGCAGCGCGCACCTCACGCGAACCGGGAACTTTGCCACGCCCGCCAGGGCTCTCAGGTCGCCGAGGTCCTCGTCCGTCGCAGCATCGGCGTCGCCGTGCAGCATCCGGGTGAATGTCGCGTCCATGGCGAGCGCCTCCTCGAACGAACGGCCCTTGAGACGTTCCGTCATCATGGAAGCGGACGCCTGGCTGATCGAGCAGCCGTGTCCCTCGAACCCGGCGTCAACGATCCGACCATCGCGCACCGTGAGAAGCAGCTCCACGACGTCCCCGCACAGCGGGTTGTTCATGGTGATGTTGTGGGTCGACTCGTCGACCACGCCCTTGTTCCGGGGCTTGCGATAATGGTCGAGAATGACCTCCTGATACAGCTGGTGCAGGGGAGCCTCGGTGTCGTGGCCCTTCTGGTTCGGATCGTGTTCGTTCATTGGCCCGGGGGGTACGGGTTCACGACGGGTGCCGGAACATGGGCCGGTTGCTCAGGCGAAACCGCCAAACAGTTTTCGCGCCGCCAGGAGCCCTTCCACCAGCGCGTCGATCTCTTCGTGCGTGTTGTAAAGGTAGACGCTGGCCCGCGCGGTCGCATCCACTCCCAGGTGGTTCATCAGGGGCTGGTTGCAGTGGTGGCCGGCCCGAATCGCGATTCCGTGCGCGTCGAGGATCGTCGCCAGGTCGTGCGCGTGAATGTCACCATACCGGAATGAGATTACGCCGACCCGGCCCGTACGGGGTCCGAAGAGGTCGAAGCCATCCAGCTCCGTCAGCCGGTCGAGAGCGTACTCCGTAAGCATCGTCTCGTGCTGGTGGATCTCGTCGAGCCCCAGCCGCGTCAGGTAACGCACGGCAGCCCTCAGACCGACCGCGTCGCCCACGCTGGGGGTGCCCGCCTCGAACTTGTGCGGCACGGCGGCCCAGGACGATCCGTCCAGCCGGACCTCGGAAATCATCTCACCGCCACCCTGGTACGGCGGCATCTCCTCGAGAAGCTCCTTGCGTCCCCACAGGGCGCCGATGCCTGTCGGCCCGCACATCTTGTGACCGCTGAACGCGTAGAAGTCGCAGCCGATCTCGGAAACGTCAACGTCCAGGTGCGGAGCCGCCTGTGCACCATCTACGAGGCACAGGGCTCCTGCCTCGTGCGCCAGGGCGGTGATTTCCGCAACCGGGTTTACTACCCCGAGCGTGTTCGACACGTGGGTCACGGCGACCATGCGCGTGCGTGGCCCGATCTTCGCGGCCAGGTCTTCAAGGTCGAGTCGTGCGTCCGCAGTCAGGCCGGCGAAGCGAAGCCGTGCCCCCGTCCGGGCGGCGATCAGCTGCCATGGGACGAGGTTGGAGTGATGCTCCATGAGGGTGAGCAGGATCTCGTCGCCTTCGCGAAGATTCGCGCCCCCCCAGCTCGCGGCCACGAGGTTGATCGATTCGGTCGTACCTCGCGTGAATACCAGTTCCTTGGTGCGCCCACCGATGAAATCGGCCACGACCGCCCGCGCAGACTCGTAGGCGTCGGTCGCTTCGACGCTGAGCTGGTGCGCCCCGCGATGCACGTTTGCGTGCGAATTCAGGAAGTAGCCGGACACTGCGGCGACGACGACGGCGGGCTTCTGCGAACTGGCCGCATTGTCGAGATAGACGAGCGGATGTCCGTGGATCTTCCGCTGCAGAATCGGAAAGTCCTGTCTGATCTTCGTGACGTCCAGCGTACTGATGGGGGTCATCGTCCCGCCCTGGGGTTGATCAGTCCAGGTTGACCTGGATCTCGTCTCCCGCGACCCGACACTCGTAAACCCGTACCGGCTTCACGGCGGGTAACGCCCTCGCCGCGCCGGTCTCGAGATCGAACCGGGCACCGTGCAGCAGACAGGTGACCTGGTTTCCGTCGAGTTCTCCGTCGGAGAGGGGAAACTCCTCGTGTGAGCACTGGTCGTGCAAGGCATGGACCCGACCACCCGAACGTGCGAGAACGAGCTTCACGCCATTCGCCTCGATCGGGAGCAGAGTGTTCTCGGGTACGTCCGACAACCGGGCGACGGTGACGAATCCGCTCACCGGGAGAGTCCGATCTTGAGCTCGATCGCCTCGCGGATCCGCTCCCGGGTGCCTTCCAGCGGCACGCGGGACAGGACTTCGTCGAAGAAGCCGAGCACGAGAAGACGCTCCGCTTCCGGGCGCGACAGACCTCTACTCATCAGATAGAACAACTGCGTCTCATCGACCTGGCCAACCGTCGCTCCGTGCGAGCAGCGCACGTCGTCCGCCTCGATCTCCAGGTTGGGCAGTGCGACCGCCTTTGCCTTGTCGCTGAGCAGCAGATTGCGGTTCGTCTGGTAGGCGTCGGTGAGCTGCGCGCCCTCGGCCACCCGGATCAGGCCCCGGAACACGCTGTGTGACTGTCCCGCCAGCGCGCCCTTGAACAGCAGGTCGCTGCGAGCGTGAGGAGCCGCATGGTTCTGAAGCGTATGGTGGTCGAAACGCTGATCCCGGTCACCGAACCACAACGCCAGCATTTCGCTCTCGGATCCGGGTCCGAGCAGGTGGGCCGACACGTCGCACCGCGCGAGGTCCGCGCCGAGGGTCACGTTGAACACATTGAGCGTGCTGTCCCGGCCCGTGTTCGCATGCTGCATGCTGAAGTGCTTCACGCCGCGTCCGTAGTGCTGCAGGGCGAGATAGCGGACGACTGCGTTCTCCGCCCCGAAGATCTCGACACCATTCAGGCTCAATGATTCCGCGTCGAGATCGGGGGAGAGATACTCGTCGATACAGGTGATCTCGGCTCCGGACTCTGCGATGATCAGCGAATGCGATGAAACCAGCCCGCCGGCCTCGTCGACATAGCGCAGAGCGTGGACCGGGTGTGGAAGAGCCACGTTCTTGGGCACATACAGCACGTAGCCGCCCGACAGCATCGCCGTGTGCAGCGCCCACAGTTTACGCTCGGATTGCGCGACATCGCTGCGGAACAGGAACCGCTCGAGGATTTCCGGGTGGCTCCCGGCGATCTCATCGATCGGCGCGTACACGACGCCGCGTTCCGCCAGGTCGGGATCCACACGGACGTGCTCGACGGTACCGTTGTGCTGAATGAACACTGCGCTGCGCTTACGATCGCTGTCCAGCACTTCCCGCACCGGGCCGGGCAGATCTTCCTTCGACCGGGCGCGATCGCCGGTCGTGCTGACCGGAGAGTAGGCTTCCGGATCGAGGCCGCTGATGTCCGTGTAGCGCCACTCTTCCATGCGACGCGTCGGCATCGGCTCGGCGAGCCAGTCGGCCCACCCTTCGCGTCTGCGCGACGCCAGAAGCTCGGGCTCGGCCCGACTCTGTATCCACCTCTCGAGAGAGCCCTGTGCGTCGATAGCGGCGCCCGGCTCCGTGATCGTCGTTACCTCGGACAACTTCCCGCTCCTCATGTCTGTTTGCGTGGCCAGGGTCACGGACGAGCCGTGATCAGCCGACGCTGCCTTCCATCTCGAGCTCGATCAGGCGGTTCAACTCGATCGCGTATTCGAGCGGCAGCTCCTTCGCGATCGGCTCGATGAACCCGCGCACGACCATAGTCATCGCCTGCTCTTCCGACAGGCCACGGCTCATCAGGTAGAACAGCTGCTCCTCGCCGACCTTCGACACGGACGCTTCGTGTCCGATGGAGGATTGGTTCTCGTCGATCTCGATATACGGATAAGTATCGGTGCGCGACGTGTCGTTCAGCAGCAGCGCGTCACACTCGACGTTCGACTTCGAATTGATGGCCCCGTCGTAGACCTTGCACAGGCCACGATACGTCGACCGCCCGGTGCCCTTCGAGATCGACTTGGAGACGATCTGCGAGGTCGTGTTCGGCGCCGCGTGGACCACCTTGCCGCCCGTGTCCTGGTGCTGTCCGTCGCCCGCATACGCGATCGACAGAATCTCGCCGTGCGCCCGTTCCCCGACGAGATAGCAGGACGGGTACTTCATCGTCAGCTTCGAGCCCAGGTTACCGTCTACCCATTCCATATTGGCGTTCTCGTGCACCATCGCCCGCTGAGTCACGAGATTGTACATGTTGTTCGACCAGTTCTGAATCGTCGTATAGCGGAAGCGGGCGTTCTTCTTCACGACGATCTCGATCACACCGGAATGGAACGACTCGGTCGTGTAGACCGGGGCCGTACAGCCCTCGATGTAATGTGCCTGCGAGCCCTCTTCGCAGATGATCAGCGTTCGCTCGAATTGTCCCATCTGCTCCGCGTTGACGCGGAAGTAGGCCTGCAGCGGGATCTCGACCTTCACGCCGGCCGGGATGCAGACGAACGACCCGCCCGACCACACCGCCGAGTTGAGCGCCGCATACTTGTTGTCCTGCGGAGGAACGATGGTGGCGAAATGCTCCCGGAACAGCTCCGGGTACTTACGCAGCCCATCCTCGATCGACTCGAAGATGATCCCCTGCTCCTCCCACTCTTTCTTGAGCGAGTGGTAGACCATCTCCGATTCGAACTGCGCCCCGACGCCGGCGAGGATCTTCCGTTCGGCCTCGGGGATGCCGAGCCGCTCGAACGTCTGTTTGATGTTCTCCGGGACATCGTCCCAGGAACGCTCCATGTGATCCTGCGGCTTCAGGTAGAAGTAGATCTCGTCGAGGTTGAGCGTCGACAGGTCACCGCCCCAGTTCGGCATCGGCTTGGAGTAGAACGTCTCGAGCGCCTTGAGCCGGAACTCCAGCATCCACTCCGGCTCATCCTTGTGCGCCGAGATCTGCCGGACGAGTTCCTCCGACAGGCCCTTCTCCGCTTTGAACAGCGGCTTCTCGTCCGTGACGAAATCGTACTTGTACTCGTCCAGTCCAAGATCTGTGACGGTCTCGTTATCCGGCATCGTCTCTATCTCCCTGACTCTGTCATCGCCGATTGCCTCCCGCCGAACCCGTCAGCCGACCGGCTCGGGCTCCGGCTCGTGCAACCAGTCGTATCCCATCTCCTCGAGCTGGTCCGCCAATTCGGGACCGCCGCTGTGGGCGATACGTCCGTTGAGCATCACGTGCACTTGGTCGGGCTGGAGATATCCGAGAATCCGCTTGTAATGCGTGATCAGCAGGACCCCCATCCGGTCGTCCTGGCCGCGGAGCGTGCTCACGCCCTCGGAAACGATCCGCAGGGCGTCGATGTCGAGGCCGCTGTCGGTCTCGTCCATCACGGCCATCGAAGGCTCGAGCATCGCCATCTGGAGGATCTCGTTCCGCTTCTTCTCTCCGCCGCTGAAGCCGTCGTTGACGTAGCGAGCGGCGAATGAAGGCTGGACCTGGAGAAGCCCCAGCTTGTCGTTGAGCAGCTTCTGGAAGGCGAATACGTCCAGGTCGCCTTCTTCCTCGCTCCGGCGCGCGTTGAGTGAAGTACGCAGGAAGTTGGCAATCGAAACGCCCGGAATCTCGGCCGGATACTGAAACGCGAGAAACAGCCCGGATCGGCTTCTCTCGTCCGGCTCGAGGTCGAGAACGCTCTTTCCGTCCAGCAGGACGTCGCCCCCGGTGACCTCGTAGCCCGGGTGACCGGCGATCACCTTGGCCAGCGTGCTCTTTCCGGATCCGTTCGGTCCCATCAGCGCGTGCATCTCGCCGGGTTCGATGACGAGATCCACTCCACGGAGAATCTCGATCCCGCCGTCCGCGACTCGTGCTTGAAGGTCCCGGATCTCGAGAAGGTGCTCAGACATTCGCCTCATGCTCCTCTGGTGTCGCAACTTCGCCCCGGCCGGGGGCGGAAAACCATGACAAAACGAGAATAACCCTTGATAGGGCCCGCCAAACTACGCCAGTTGAGAACGAGTATCAAGTGGACGTTCGTCACGGTGTGCTGCGATGGACACCCGGTCGATCTACTTTGTTCCGGTTTGCGAACCCTGGGTGTTGCCGCCACGAATTTCGAGTCCCGGCGGTCGGAACGTAACCTGAACGGGAAACGGTAGATGAGAGCTGCGTTCTTCCGAACTCACGGCGGACCGGAAGTGCTGGAGATCGGCGAGGCTCCGGAACCCGTGGTAGCCGTCGGGACAGTAGTGGTGGGAGTTCGGGCGGTAGCCTTGAACCACCTCGACCTCTGGGTCCGGCGGGGGATACCGGGGCTGGAGCTCGAACTTCCCCACATCGGAGGATCCGATATCTCCGGCGTGATCGAGGAGGTCGGGCCGGGGGTGGAAGGATGGGCCGTCGGCGATCGCGTGGCGGTGAACCCCGGCCTGTGGTGCGGCTCGTGTTCGTTCTGCGAGGCGGGTGAGGAGTCGTTGTGCCGGTCCTTCCAGATCCTGGGCGAGCACGTGGCCGGAGGGACCGCGGACCGCGTCAGGGTTCCGTCCACCAACCTGTTTCGGATTCCCGACTCGCTCGACTTTGAGGCGGCCGCGGCCGCACCCCTCGTATATCAGACCGCCTGGCGGGCGGTGAGCAGCCGGGCGCGACTTTCCGCTGGCAATACGCTGCTGCTTACAGGCGGATCCGGCGGCGTGTCGACCGCCGCGATCCAGATCGGGAAGCACCTCGGGGCCCGCGTCATCGCGCTCACCTCCGGCGCGGAGAACGTCCGGCGGTGCGAGGCGCTCGGAGCCGACGTCGTGCTGGACCGGCTGCAGACGGATCTCGTCGCGGAGATTCGAGCGTTTACGGACGGAATGGGCGTGGACGTGATCGTGGATTCGGTCGGCGAGGCGCTGTGGAGCGACTGTATGCGCTGCCTGGGACCGGACGGAAGGCTCGTTACATACGGTGCCACGACCGGCGCGCGCGTGAGCCTCGACATCAGGCACGTGTTCTGGAAGCAACTCCAGGTGATCGGGACCACCATGGCGTCCAGGAGCGAGTTCGAGGACGTGATGCGTCTCGTGGCAGACGGCGAATTCCGTCCGGCGATCGATTCGGTCCTGCCGCTCGAGCGAATTCGAGAGGCGCACGAGGCGCTCGAAGCTGGAGAAGTGTTCGGCAAACTGGTGCTTGTACCATGAGCCGGTGCCACAAGTACCTGAGGCTGCTCACAGTTCCCATCGCACTGGCCGGCACGCTGGCGATCATGGCCTGCGGCCCCGAAAGACCCGCCGACTCCGTCCAGGGAAGTCCGCCTGCGGCCCGGGCAGGGGAATCGGCCAAGAGTGCCGCCAGCGCCGGGACTGCCCGCGAGCCTGTCGTGCAGCTGAATCCGGCACGCCAGCAACCGGCAGAGCCCACCGGCGGATACCCGTTCGATAATTTCAACCTGCCTGACGATGGTGAGTCCGCGCTCCCAATCGTGCGCTATCCGCTGCGCATCGAGAACGGAACGGC
>JAENXO010000383.1 GCA_016649455.1 Gemmatimonadota bacterium
GCGGCGAGCGTGAGCGCTGTCGCCAGCACGAACACGATCTCCGAGCCCATCAGGGCCGTGATCGCCCCGGGCGAGCCTCCGATCTTACTCAGGGTCTCCCGTTCACGGCTCCGCTGGCGAAGCGACAGCAGGAATACGAGCAGCGCCGTTGCGAGCGTGGCGAGGCCGACGATCGCCGCTCCGGCCACCACGTACCGTTCGACTGTGAACACCGTGCCCAGCAGCTCCGCCATCACCGCGTCCGGTCGCACGATCTGGACTGACGAGCCGTCCTGATAGCGTCCCTGGAGCAGCGCCGAAGCCTTCTCATCTGCGGGGACCGCGATCACGGCGGTCGCCGGGAAGGCGGACGGATTCCCATGGAAGTGGAAGCTGTCGATGTTCTCGGACGTGATCTCGTTGTACTGCATCACCGAGGCGTTGCCGATCACGACGTTCCCCTCGCGGCGCAGGACGCCCGCGGCCGCCTCCGGCTGCGCCAGGTCCTGGTGTCCGTGCCCGAGGCCTTCGATTACCCACGCGGTCTTGATGTCCACGAACACCGCGGCGTCGTCCGGCGTGTCGGAGAATTCCAGGACGCCCGTGACCAGCATGCGAAGCGGATAGACGCCCGCGATGTCGAACACGCTTTCCGGCGACGAGATGACATGCTCTCCGACTCCGGCGTCGAGCGCCCGGGCCGCGGCCGCGCCGAGCACCGCCTCACCGAGAATGGCCGGAAGGCGTCCCTCGGCGAGCTGCAGGCCCCGGAAGCCGAAGTATTCGGGCGTCGTTCCGACGATCGGCTGCTCCCGGACGCGGAATCGGACGTACAGCGGGATCGGCATGGCGAGCCCGGTCCCTGCCACCAGGTCGCTCTCCGTGTACGGGATCGTCGCCGGAACGTCGGATCCGAAGTACAGCGAGTTGAGGACGAGTTCGGTCGGGCTTCCCGGCGCCCCGATCAGCAGCGGCGTCGCTTCCGCCCGCGACGTCAGCTGCTCGGAACTCTGGCGCACCAGGACCCGAAGGCCGACCGGAAGGAACAGGATCAGGGTGAGCGCCGTCACCAGCACGGCCGTCTTCCAGCGGTGAAATACCAGGTAACGCCAGGCCAGATATGACGTGCCGCTCATCTCACGCCTCCCGTGACCCTCACTCGGACGGCCCGAACGCGTGGAACGAGCGAAAGTCCACGACCTCCGCGAACCGCTCGAGGATCTCGTGGTCGTGGGTTACCGACACCAGGGTCGTGCCTGACTCGTGCACGTAATCAAACAGGATGTCGAGCACCTTCTCCCGGTTCACCGGATCCAGATTCCCGGTCGGTTCATCGGTCAGCAGGAGCGGAGGGTCGGTGAGCACGGCCCGGCAGACGGCGATCCGCTGGCGCTCGCCCTGCGACAATCGGCGTGGCAGGCGATTCAGCTTGTCGGCGATACCGACGCGCTCCGCCAGGGCAGCCGCCCGGTCCCGCACCGCGGGCTCGAGCCGGAGAGCGGAATTGATCCGGTACGGCAGGAGGATGTTGTCGAGCACGGTGAGGTATTCCAGCAGCTCGAATTCCTGGAACACGAGGCCCACGCCTTTCACCCTGAACGCGCGGCGTTGTCGCTCGGAGAGGTCCGTGACGACCGTTCCGTTGGTCTCCACGGTCCCACTGTCTGGCAGCAGGATCCCGGCAATCAGGTTGAGCAGCGTGGTCTTGCCGGATCCGCTGGGTCCGATGAATGCCGTGGTCGTGGCGGGCGCCACCGACAGCTCCGCGATTCGAAGCCGAAAGTCGGAGTCCGTGTAGGCGAACTCCAGGTCCCGGATCCCGATCACCGCGCTCCTCCTGCCGGTGCGGCTCCCCCGGCGGGACCAGCTGCCGTGCCGGGAGCGGGCGTCGTGGGCAGTCTCTCCTCCTGGAGGACGTCGAGTTCGGTGATCTTCCATGCGCCGTCGATGACTTCGACCTTCAACTCCGCATCGTAGCGATTCACCCGCTGGTGCACATGCCCCCAGTGCCCCACGGATCCGTGCACGTTCCACGAGGCACGGCTGCGGAAACTCCCGCTCCCGTCGACGGGCTCGTTCGTCGCCTCGGTCACCTCGAGCGTCCGGACCTTTGCCCGTGCCCCACCCTGGTTCGCCAGTTCGAGGCTTTTCCGCGTCTCCAGATACACGTCCGTCAGCAGGTCGCCCGAGGTCGTGCGGGCCAGGGCGTCGTAGATCGCGCTCTCCTGGCGATAATCAAATGCCTTGTAGACGTTGAGCAGCAATCCCGACACGACGGTGCGTGTCTCATCCTCCGACAGCCGCCCGGACCGCCCGACGAGCGGGGCCGAGACCGCGATCGCGAGCAGCAGGACGACGCCGGCAGGAAGCCCCCACCGGGGGATCCCCGTCCCGGCCCGGATCGATCGCGACGACATCCAGACCGTGACTGCCAGCCCCACGAACGCCGTGATCAGTACGATCAACGCGGGAATCCGACCACCTGTCGGAGGCGTCTCGACGGGAACGAGGCCCGGAACCGTAGGATTCGTGAGAAAGTTCTCCCAGCCCAGGATGTTGTCGTCTTCGGTGAGGACGTACGGCAGCGCGCCGGCTTCGTCGGTCACCGCCCCGGGAATCCTGGGCACGCGATCACTGAACAGCTCCCAGGTCATGGCCGCGCTGTCCGGCAGCGCCTCGGTCGGATAGACCCAGATCACACCGAGCGTCGCCGATGTCACGTCGAGATCACGCGGTGGGTCCACCACTCCGCTCGTCCGGAGTGTCCGGTAGATGAAGTGAGCCCGGTCGAGGAACCCCTCGGCCGGCCGGCCGTCGATCGTGACCGGGTTCCGGTCCTTCAGCCACTCGACGACCCTGGCCGTCAACTCCTCCTGCTCATCGACCGGGATCACGTCCCGCCCTGCGAGTCCCAGATCGATCCACTGCTCCAGGTCCTTCGGGCGGATGACGATTTCCTTGCGGACCTCGAACGGCTCCACGTACAGGAAGGCGGAGATCGGCGACTTGTATTGCCGCCACAGATTGCGGTTCTCGAACTGCGAGTACCAGGGATCCCCCCAGTCGAGAACGACGCGTTCCGGCTGGCCCAGGTAACGGAAGTCGTTGACGTGCAGCCCGTCGTGGTACGCGACGAACCCGACGTTCGCGCTCGGCTGGCCGGGCTCGCGCCCGGGAGGCGTGAAGGTGAGAC
>JAENXO010000184.1 GCA_016649455.1 Gemmatimonadota bacterium
CACGAATCCGACGACGCCCACGCCCTGCGGCAGGACGTTGCCGAGCAGCTGCGCCAGCGCCGTATCGTACTTGAAGGCGATCATCTTCTCGGACGTCGTCGAACGTCCGGCGGTCACGGCAGCTTCCCGTACCTGCCCGTTAAACGCTTCGATCTCCTCGGCGAGCCCCGGGTTCACAGCAGCCCACGAGTGATCCTCCGTCACGAACACCGTGAATTCGCCCGCTCTCGTAGCGTCGAACTCCGAACGGGTCATCGGTAGCACGTACGGACTCGCAGCCTCGAGTGCCCCGATCGCCGCAGCGTCCGGGTAGATGGCCAGCAGATACCTGCCGCTCGGCCAGGCGGCGATCTCGGCGTCCGACGGCGCGTCGGCGGTTTCGGCGAATTGCGTCGCCGGGTTGGCGTCCAGATACAGGGCCATGCTGCCTGACGTGTCGCCCCGGGCTTCCAGCCGCATGTCGTTCGAGTAGAGGTTGAAGGCGATGATTCCCGGAACGACGATCAGGAACGGGATCAGCAGCTTCATGAACGCCGCGAACACGATTCCCTTCTGTCCCTCGGCCAGGGAGGCCGAACCCAATGTGCGCTGCGTGATGTACTGGTTCAGACCCCAGTAGTAGAAGTTCGGTATCCACAGCCCCAGCATCAGCGCCGTCCACGGCAGTACCGTGTCCGTGGCCGGGAGAAACATGTTCATCCGGGGCCGGTTGAGATCCCAGAACCGCTCCATCGCACCGGCGTCAGGTGCCAGGGCCTGGATACTGACCGCGCCGGTCTCCACGCTCACCACCGAGGCCGCCTCCGTCGCCATGCCGAGCTTCTGGAAGGCGAACCAGATGATCACGGTTCCACCGAGGATGAGAGCGCTGCCCTGGATCAGGTCCGCCCACACGGCAGCCTTGAGGCCGCCAGCTGTAACGTAGACCATCGCGATCACGCCGATGATCAGCGATCCCGTCGCGAGGCTGACCGATACGCCGGCCTTGCCGGCCAGCGTGCTGATCACCAGCGCACCTGAGTAGGTGACTGAACCCAACAGCAGCAGGTAGATGAGAATCGTGGCCACGGCCATGATCGTCCGCGCCGTGCCGTCGTACCTGACCTCCAGGAATTCCGGCATCGTGTAGATACCGGTCCGCAGGAAGTACGGCAGGAAGGCGAACGCCACGATGACCAGCGTGATCGCGGCCATCCACTCGTAGCTGGCGATGGCGAGCCCGACGTGGCTCGCGGCGTTGCCGCTCATGCCGACGAATTGTTCGGTCGAGATGTTCGAGGCGATGAGTGAGAACCCGATCAGCCACCACTTCAGGTCACGTCCGGCGAGGAAATAGTCCTCGCTGCCTTTCTTGCTCCGGCTCTGGTACAGGCCGACGCTGACCACGGTCACCACGAAGGCCACGAAGACCAGGATGTCCCAGATCGAAAGCTGAAAGGACTCGGGGTTCATTGCTGTTCCTGTCGGTCAGTGATCCGTTCGCACCCACACGAGGAATGCTCCTCCGGGGACGCGAACATCATGTGGCCCTGTTGGCAGCAGCCCATACTCGCCGTCGACGCCGTCGAGGTCCACCCGCTCCCGGTCCGCGACCTGTCGCCACTCGCCCTCCGGCAGCTCGAACTGGAAGCTGCCGTCCTGCGCCCCGCTGTTCGCCAGGACCAGCACCCGCTCGCCGACCACAAAGCCGAGCAGCGTCTCCTCGGGAGGCGTGATCCACCGGTAGTGCCCCTCCGGCACCTCGGCGATGCGGAACACCTGGCCATGCTCCGACATCCGCAGCGCCAGCAGCCCGCGCCACCAGTCCCGCATCGCCGCCTGGTCAGACCCCGGCGCGAGGCTCTCCCACACGAAACGATTCGGGGCGCGCAGATTGTAGGTGTCGTCCCGGCCCTTGAAGTGGATCGGCCCTCCCGCCACCTCCACCGCGAACTCCTCGTGCGGTGCGAGACCCTTCGACCGCAGCATCTCGGTGCCGCCGTGGATCACCACCGGACCGGACGATGTGAGCAGCAGCCCGGCGGCGATTCGCACCGCACCGAGATCCACTCCCAGGAGCCCGTTGTGATCCGGGTTCGAGGCGTATCGGTCGGCGAGCGTCCAGTTGTCGTGGATGTCCAGGTACGAAATCCCGTCCGTGCTGAGCGGCTCTTCGTCGTACCGGTTCGCGAGGGCCCGCATCGCCGCGTCGCGTGCGGCGCCATTCCCGCCCGCCCAGCCACGATCGTTCACGTCAGACGGACTTCCTTTGAAGGCGTTGCGAGCGTCGTCCTGGAAGAAGGTGATCGGGGCGTCCGCCTTGTACCACGCCCAGTTCGGGTTTGCCCTGACATCCGGGTCGCTGGGCGCGATCCACGGCTCGCCGTAGATGATCAGGTCGTCCGGAAGCTCCTGTTTGACCCGCCGCAGCGTCTGCTCGTCGATCTGCCCCGCGAGGTCGATCCGGAACCCGTCCACGCCCAGTTCATCCACCCAGTGACGGAGCTGGTCCAGGATCCAGCGCTGCACCATCGGACGCTCTTCAGACTTCGTCTCGTTCCCGAACGCCCCGATGTGCTCGAGATTCTCACCGGTGCGGTAGTAGTAGGGCAGGTCCAGCACGTTGAAATTCAACAGCAGGTGCCGGTCGTCCATGTTCTCGCCCGTGTGGTTCGGCACCACGTCGATGATCACCGAGATCCCGCGTTCGTGGAACGCCCGCACGAGCGCCTTGAACTGCTCACGCTCGGCGCCGGGCTCCGTGTCCCGTGACCGGTAGCGGCTCTCCACCGCGAACGAATGGGTCGTGCGATACCCCCACTGGTAGTTCTCCCGGTCGATCCCCATCCCCTGCGCGAACGCATCGTAAGCGAACACTTCCCGCCATTCATCGTCGGGGTAGTGCAGGAACTCCTGCACCGGCATCAGGTGGACCACGTTCACGCCCAGATCCACCAGGTAATCGAACCCGATCGGCTCGCCGTGCGAGTTCGTGAGCCCGGATCGGGCCATGGCGGGCAGCGTCCCCTTCTCCGGCTCGTGCACGGGCAGCAGGTCGGCGAAGTCCTGCACGTGCACCTCGTAGCCCACCACGTCTTCCATCGGAGGCCGACCGCCGATCACCGGAGGCGGCGGCGGACCGTCGCGCCACGCGCGGGACTTCCCGAACGCATCGTCATTCACCAGCGCGTACGGATCCGAGATGTGCACCGGGTGGGATTCGTAGAACCAGTTTCCCGGATCGGCCGGGCCGTGGACCGTGAAGTCGTACCACGCGCCGTGGAGGTCTTCCGGCACCGCGGCCTCCCACACGCCGTCATCATCGCGGGTCATGTCCACCACGCGCTGAGCCTCGTCCGCACCGTCATCCCTGTCCTCGTACAGGTACAGGCGCACGGCATTCGCGCGCGGCGAGAATACGCGGAACGTTGTCTCGCTTCCGTCTTCCGCGATTACCGCACCGAGCGGCTTGTCGGAGTGCATCTCGCGAAACAACGGGTCCCGTCTGACGAGCGCCCGGAGGCCCAGCCCCGGGATCTCGAGGTAGTGGACGCGCAGCGGATCCAGCTCGACCCCCGGGACCACGAGCGGGCCGCCCCCGGTGTCGAGGAGCAGCTTCGAGATCGGAATCTCCCGGCCGTGGCCGTCGGTCAGCCTGTAGGCCCCGGACCCCGAGGGGGGCTCAGCGCCCTCGAGGGTGAAACGGATTCCCAGGGGTCCGTGGATCTCGGCCCGAAGACGGATCCCCTGCTCGGCAGTTTCCTGGCGGTCTCCGGGTACGGTCTGGTCAGAACCCGACTCGCAGCCGACGATAAGACCGGCGACCAGCAGCGCCGAGCCACGGAACAGCCGTCGGGACTCTGTCCGAGACATGCTCATCGAGCCGAGGCCTACCGCGACTCGCCCAACAGGACCAGCTCGAAATCCGTCGTCAGCGAGATCCCGTTGTTCGTCACCACGCCCCTTTGTCCGGAATACGAGTCGACCAGTTCGGTGCCGTCCGGGAACAGGCCGGACACCGGGATCGTCTTCGGGCCCGGTTCCAGGTCCATCGCGACGATCACGACATCCGAAACCCCGTCCAGATCCAGCGTGCGGCTGAAGATGTACGGCGCCACGCGCAGCCGCTGGTGCTCTCCCGCTCCCACGGCCGGGTGGTCGTCCCGGAACCGGGCCAGCTTCCGCCAGTGATCCAGGGTCCCCGGCGTGGCGCCCCCGCGCTCCAGGTCCTCCCAGTTCATGAACGAGCGGTAGGTGGCGTCACCCTCGGCGCCCTCGACCCTCAGGGTCCGGGCCAGCTCATCCCCGTAGTAGATCTGCACGGCTCCGGGCGCGAGCAGCAGGCGGGTGCCGGCGCCGAGCGGATCTACGCGGTCCGGGTCCCACGGCGAGAAGTCATCGTGTGAGTCCACGTAGCTGATGACCGTCAGACCCCGCATCTCTCCTTCGCGCAGCGTGGTGGAATACTGCGTGAAGATCTGATCGAGGGTCCGCTCGTCCCGGTTGCGAAGACCGAAGTTGATCAGGCCGTCGTAGCCGTAGTCGAAGTAGTCGACCGTCCGGTCGCCGAAATCGTACTCCCGGCCGTTGGCGATGTCGTAGTGGTAGACCTCGCCGAACATGTAGAACGGCAGACCGTCCAGGACCTGGTCCGGGTTCGCCCGTTTCCAGTCCGCGAACGCCTGGTCGACCTCCTGCTTCAACTCGGCCGCCACCGACTCATCGAAGTTCCGGGCCGTGTCCACCCGGTAGGCGTCGAACCCGTATTCCCGCACCCAGTCGGTGAGCCACTTCATGATGTAGAACCGGGGCGCCCTCGGATAACCAGTCTGCTCGAAGAACACGTCGAGTTCGGCCAGTTCCTGCTCCAGCCGGCCTTCCCGCTCCCATTTCTCGAGCAGCTGCGGGGGGAGGTCCACCGGTGTGTCGCTGGTCGTGAGGACGTCCGGCAGGTTGTCCACCAGCGTGCAGGGTACGGTCGTCGGATACGTCTCGTAGGTGCACCTCGGGCCGGTGCGGACCCAGTCGGTGGGCCACTGCGGGTCGAGCGGCGTCACCGGTCCGGTATGGTTGATGATCGCGTCCATCACAACGCGGATGCCCCGTGCGTGGGCCGCCTCGACCAGGGCGCGCAGATCATCTTCGGTTCCCAGGGTCGGCTCGATCGCGGTCCAGTCGCGCGTCCAGTAGCCGTGGAACGCCCAGGTCTTTCCGGTGCCCTCGTCGACGCTGCCGTGGATCTGCTCGAGGAACGGGGTCATCCAGATCGCGTCCACCCCGAGGGAATCGAAGTATCCTTCCTCCAGCCGGTCCAGCACGCCCTCGAGGTCCCCGCCCAAGTAGCTGCGCAGCACCGCTCCATCCTGCTTACGGCCGAGCGCGAGATCGTTGGAGGGGTCGCCGTTCTCGAACCGATCCGTGAGCAGGAAGTAGATCGTCGCGCTGTTCCAGAACACCGCAGGATCCGCCACCCGGGCCGACTCGATGTCCGGGACCGGTGCGACAGATTCGGGAGTCTTCGAGCTGCACGCCGACAGGAATGAGGTGCCGGCAGCCAGGAGCACTGCAGCACGGATCGCGTTGTTCATCGTCCTGCCTTCGTTGTGCATCAACCTGGGACCGCGGCCGCCACGTCGTCGCGGTCTTCCACCCGGAACGTCAGCAGCGCCGCGAGCACGAACGACGCGCCGCCGATCAGCAGCGCGTAGATCGCCTCACCACCGAAGAATCGCCCTACGAGCCAGCCCAGGATCGCTGCCGCGACGATCTGGGGAATCACGATGAAGAAATTGAACACGCCCATGTAATAGCCCATCTTCGACGGCGGCAGCGATCCGGTGAGGATCGCGTACGGCATCGA
>JAENXO010000123.1 GCA_016649455.1 Gemmatimonadota bacterium
CGCTTCGTGCTGGTGCGCGGAGTCCGCGACCACCACCTGGATCCTGTCGAAGGAGCCCTGCGGCGCAGGGGGCTCGCCGTGGCTGCCGAGCGAGCCAGCGGGGAGCCGTTTCTGATTGGAGACGTGGATCCGGATGCAGGCGAGGCGTGGCGCATGCTCTGCGCCTGTGGGCGGATTCGCTCGCACGAGCTGGCCCTTCGGCTGGGCCTCGAGCCCGGCCCGTGCGATCAGCTCCTGTCTGACCTCTACCGGCGGCGTCTGGTCCGTCGATGTGGGGACGAGTTCGAGTCTCTCTCCTTCACCGCCTCCGCGGCCGCCGAAATGCATGCCCCGGACGAGCTTCGGGGCGACGACCGGCCCGCTCCCCTCGACGGATGACCGCTTCCAGGCTGAGAAGCGTTTTCGTCAACGGTGTCTGTCTCCTGCTCTGGCTGGTGGGGCTCGGGATCACCTGGGTGTGGTTCGGCCTCTGGCGGTCCACCAGCGAACCATCCGGATCGATAGAGTTTTCAGCTCTGGCAGCGCCGGTCCGGGTCTACTCCGACAGTTTCGGAATCCCGCACGTATTCGCCGGGACCGAATTGGACGCCCTGCGGACGCTCGGATACCTGCACGCGTCCGACCGTCTGTGGCAGATGGAGATGTTCCGGAGGATTGCCGGGGGGCGACTGTCGGAAGTGTTCGGTGAGCCGGGACTGGAGACCGATCGGTTCGTTCGCACGCTGGGCACCAGGCAGGCAGCTGAAAAGGCCGCCGCAACACTCGCCCCCGCCGAGCGCCGGCGGATCGAGGCCTACGCCTCGGGCGTGAACGCGTTTCTGTCCAGCCGCCCGGCGCTGCCACCTGAATTTCGTGTCCTGCGGGTGAAGCCGGAGCCGTGGGACGTGGAATCGACGCTCGCGGTCGGGATGGTGATGAACCTCGATCTCGCGGTCTGGCGGGCGGAACTGTCCAGGTTCTGGGCGTCCCGGCATCTGAGTCCCGGACGTGTCGAGCTGCTCGACGACGGCTATCCGGAGTGGGGTCCGACGATCCTGGACAGCGATTGGAGTCCGCCGCCTGGAGCCGGGTTGGCGTTTCCCCCTGAACCCGGGCGTGACACCGCAGCGGCCGTAGCCGCGGTCCCCGTCTCGACGTGGGCTGCCGCACGAGCCCCGGACGCGGGCCGGGAGACGGTGAGCGAGAGGTGGCTCCCGTTTCGCCTCCTGGCGACAATGTCGGCCCGCTCCGGTTCGAACTCCTGGGTGATCGCGGGTGATCGGACGACGTCCGGCCACCCGATTCTCGCCAACGACATGCATCTCGCGCTCCGGGCCCCGTCGCTGTGGTATCTCGCTGCGTTGCACGGCGAGACGGACGAATTCGCCGTGGCGGGATTCACGCTGCCTGGTGTGCCCGGGGTGGTCGTCGGGCACAATCGGGACGTCGCGTGGGGGTTCACCAACGGCATGGTCGATGATATCGACTTCGTAGTCGAGACCCTGTCGGAGGACGGCCTGCGGTACCGGGACCGGGTCGGTGGAGAAGAGATCTGGCGGGACATCGAGACACGAACGGACACAGTGTTCGTCCGGGGACAACCGCCTGAACTGATTCACGTCCGGCATACGCGTCGAGGACCGCTGCTCAGCGACGTGCTGGCCGGAATCGACGCCGACCTGTCCGTCGTGTGGGTTGCGGCCGTGGGGGCTTCCTCGACGACCGGAATCCAGGGGCTGAATCGTGCCGGCGGTCCGGACGCACTCGACGAAGCGATCCGGGAGTTCGCGCGGCCGCACCAGAACGTCGTCTACGCCGGACGCGACGGAACGATCGGCTATCGGCTCGGCGGCAGGATTCCGCTACGTGAAGGCCGGGACGGAGCGACACCATTGTCGTCCGACTCCGTCGGTCCGGGTTGGCAGGGGTTCTGGCCTGCGGAAGCGCACCCCGCCACACAGAATCCACGCCGGGGATACATCGCCACCGCGAACAATCTGCAGGCCCGGGGTTTCGGACGCTCGATCAGCGCCGACTACGCTGCCCCACTCCGTGCCCTGCGGATTACGCAGGCGCTCGAGGTGCGCCGGAACTGGACCACCGCGGCTGTCTATGATCTGCAGCACGACACCCGGAGCCTGCTGGCGGACCGGACGATCGGCCGAGCCGTAGCGGCCGCTCGCCGGCTCGGACTGACCGAGGAAGCAGACCTGCTCGAGAGCTGGGATCGCGATGTCCAGATCGAATCCCGCGCGGCGCCGCTGTTCTACAGCTGGTTCTACCGGTTGCGGACGCTAATTGCCGCCGACGAGTACGCTTCGGCGCCGGAGTGGGCCTTCTTTCCACTCGAAGCGACCCTGCGGACGCTCGAAGAAGGAGACGGCAGCCCGTGGATCGACGATGTGTCGACGCCGGAGGTGGAGTCGCTGGAACAGCTCGAGGAGCGGGCCCTGGAGGACGCGGTTCGCGTCACGGCGGGAGCGCGCTGGGGGCAGCTGCACGAGGAACGGCACGCTCACCCGCTCGGTTCGGTCGGCTGGCTGGATCGCCTGTTCGGACTCGACGTCGGGCCCTATCCGTCCGGCGGGGGGCCGAACACGCTCAGGCCTGACGATTACCGGGTATGGGCGGCCCTGGATGCCGGCTCCTGGACTCCGCCGTGGACCGGCGAGTATGGACCATCCGAGAGGTTCGTGGCGGATGTCTCACCCGAAGGAATCGTTGGACGGTTCCTGATTCCGACCGGCCAGAGCGGGAATCCGCTGAGCATTCACTATCGGGACCTGAACCCGCGCTGGCGGGCCGGAGAACTCGTCGAAGTTCCACTCGACCCGGACCCGGCACGGGCCCGTTCCGTACGGACATTCCTGCTCGAGCCGTGAGGAAGAAAATCTCGTGAGCAATCGGACGACGATACTGGTCATCGGAGCAGGCCCCTGCGGTCTGGCAGTCGGAGCTGCCGCGCGAGCCGCCGGCCTGTCCTGCGTACTGCTCGACAAGGGACCCGTCGTCAGCTCGATTGAGCGCTACCCGATCGACATGACGTTCTTCAGCACGGCCGACCATCTGGAGATCCGGGGAGTCCCGTTCATTACGGACAGCGACAAGCCGACGCGAAGCCAGGCGCTCAAATACTACCGCCGGATCGTCGAGCATTTCGGCCTGGATGTCCGGCAATACGAGAAAGTCATTCGAGTCGAGCGGCTGGAGGGAGAGTTCGCCGTACACACTCACCGGGCGGACGGATCGGAGCGCAGCTATCGCGCCGACGGCCTCGTCGTTGCGACGGGCTATTTCGACACGCCGAACCTGCTCGAGGTCGAGGGCGAGGACCTGCCGAAAGTAACTCACTATTTCCGCGAGCCTCACCGCTACTTCGGCCAGCACGTCCTGGTGGTGGGGGGTGGCAATTCGGCGGTGGAAGCGGCGCTCACGACCTGGCGAGCCGGAGCCCGGGTCACCCTGGTCCATCTGTCCGATGACTTCGACCGCGGAGTGAAGCCGTGGGTGCTGCCGGACATCCGGAATCGCCTGACGAGCGGGGAGATAGCGGTCGCATGGGGTAGCCGCGTGATCGCGATCGAGCCCGACCGCGTGAGAATCGACCCGGTGAATGGTGGCGCGGATCGGTGGGTCTCCAACGATTTCGTGCTCGCGATGACGGGCTTCCGGCCCGACCCGCGTTTCCTGGCGGCGCTGGGTGCGCAGATCGACTCGACGACGGGGGTACCGGAACATGATCCCGAGACGATGGAGACGACCGTGCCGGGCCTGTTTATCGCCGGCGTGCTCGCGGCGGGATTCGATGCGAACCGGATATTCATTCAGAACGGCAGGGAGCACGGCGACCGGATCGTAGACTCGTTGAGAATGCGTCTCGTTGACGGGGTTCTGCCGCTCGAATAGCTTCCCGAACTTGCCGGCGCGGTTGCCGGCGCCTCCACGAAGACGTGCACACGGACCCGCATGAACGACGCGACTACTTCCACTTCGACACGCCCGACTCGAGATCGAATCGAGGATGTTCTCGCATCGATCCGCCCTGCCATCCGCGCTGATGGTGGTGACATCGAGCTGGTCGAGTTCGATGAGTTGACCGGAGTCGTCCGTATCCGGATGGTAGGCGCGTGCTATGCCTGTCCGATGTCCACCCTGACGCTGAAGGCAGGAATCGAGCAGCGGCTGCGCATGCTGATTCCCGAAGTCAGCCGCGTCGAGTCGGAGGAGACGGGCTGATCCGAAGACGTCCCCGGCCGGACTCCTGCCGGAATCACGGCGACATCAATTCACTACAGATGCGAGACATACACGACATGGAGACCCGTTCCCTCGAAGATCGCGTGATGCAGTCACTGGCCAGGGTCCGGACCGAGGCTGGTGGTCCGGATGTGGTGGATGCAGGCGTAGTTCGCTCAGTGACCGCCGGTCCGGACGGCGAAGTCCGAATCGACATCGCGCTGCAACCCGGCGTGCCACGAGATATCGCGGACACGATCCGCCTCGTGGCGACGGGAGTGACCGGCGTCGTACGAGCGACCGTCGAGCTGGCCGACCCGGCCAGTGGTCCTCCGGAGGGCAGTGTCCCCGTGCAGGCTGCCCCGGCCGGCACGTCCGGGAAGGGCGGCCGACGGGCGTTGCCCGTCATGGCGCCTCCAGGGGGCGAGCGGACGCCGCCGCAGTCGCCGGGCCAGGTGAGTCGGGAGGAAGCGACCCGCCACCCGAGCGAAGCGGAACCGCTGCCCGGCGTGCGGCACGTGATCGCCGTGAGCTCAGGCAAGGGAGGAGTCGGGAAGTCCACCGTGTCGACGAACCTCGCAGCGGCGTGGGCCAGGGCCGGGTACCGGGTCGGGCTGATGGACGCAGACATCTACGGGCCTGACATTCCGACGATGTTCGGAGCGTACGAGAAGCCGCGCATGGAAGACGACCAGGTCATCCCGGTGGAAGCGCACGGCGTGAAGCTGATGAGCCTCGGGTTCCTGGTATCTGACGACACGCCGGCGATCTGGCGTGGGCCGATCATCATGGGAATCGTCCGCCAGTTCCTGCACCAGGTCGCGTGGGGTGAGCTGGACTATCTGATCGTGGACCTGCCGCCGGGCACGGGGGACGCTCAGCTGTCGCTCGTGCAGCTGGTGCAGGTCTCGGGCGCCGTCATGGTGACGACTCCGCAGGACGTGGCGGTCCAGGGCGTGCTGAAGGGGATCCGGATGTTCGAGAGCGTAGACGTTCCGGTCATCGGGATCGTCGAGAACATGCGCGGGTTCGTGTGTCCGGACTGCCAGACGACGCACGAGCTGTTCGGAGCGGGCGGCGGTGAGAAGCTGGCCGCATCTATCGGTGTGCCGTTCCTCGGGGCCGTACCGCTGGGGCTGGCCGTCCGGCAGGAAGGGGATCGTGGCACGCCGACGGTGATCGGGCGACCCGACTCGCCCGAGGCGCAGGCACTGGCCGCGGTGGCCGAACGGGTGGACGAGATGATTTCCGCCAGAGAGCGGGAGACTCCGGCGACCTGACCGATCTGGTCGGGATCGACCGGCTGGAGGCGAGCGAGATGGGCATCGTAACCCTGACCACGGATTTCGGAACCGCGGACGGCTACGTGGGAGAGATGAAGGGCGTCATCCTCTCCGCGGCGCCCGAATCCACGCTGGTGGACATTGCGCACGACATTCCGGCGGGGGACGTGGAAGCGGCGGCCTGGGTGCTCTGGCGGGTCTGGGAGCGCTATCCGCCCGGGTCGGTCCACGTCGTCGTTGTGGATCCCGGGGTAGGCGGCCCACGGCGGCCGCTGGCCGTGAGCACGCGCGACCGATGGTATGTCGGTCCGGACAACGGGATTCTCAGCCGGGTCCTCCCGCCAGGCGCACCGGGAACTTCATGGGCGCTCGATCCCGGGCGCTACGCTCCGGGTCCGATCAGCTCGACGTTTCACGGCCGGGACGCGTTCGCGCCCGCGGCGGCTCTCGTTGTGCGCGGAACTGCGCCGGAAGAGCTCGGATCGCCGCTGTCGGTCTCGGACCTGGTCCGGCTCGAATTCCCACGGCCGCAGCGGAGCCGCGACTGTGTTCGAGGCCGGGTAGCGCATGTCGACAGGTTTGGTAATCTGATCACCGACATTCCGGCTTCGTGGGTCGCGCCTTCGGCCCTGACGGAGATCGGGGGGGTTGGAATCTCCGGCGTGCGCAGCGGTTACTCGAGTGTCGAGTCCGATCGACTCGTGGCGCTGATCGGTTCGGCCGGTACTCTCGAGATAGCGGTGCGGGACGGAAGCGCGACAGATCGCCTGTCGGCGCGGCGGGGAGAACCCGTCAGCGTGAGGCCGGAGCGGGACTGAACGATTCCGGTCCGGGGTGCGCGGGCCAGAGACCGGGCCCGCGATTCAGTTTTCGAACGAGATGTCGACCTTTCCGAACGCGGCCTTCAGGTCGATCCGGAACTGGTGCGGGGCGCTGTCCCAATTCTGCGTCTGCCACCCGTTCTCCACCTTCTCCATCCCGCTCGGGTCGAATCCGGCCAGGAACCCCGTCTTCTCCAGCCGCACTCCAATTTTCCGCGGCAGGACCAGGTGCAGCGCGCCGAGTCCGACGGAGATCTCGGCGCTGGCATCGTGCATCCACTCACCCGTGAAGTCGAGCGTTACATCCCCTACCGCGCCCTCGAATTTGAAGGCTTTGAAGCCGGCATTCCCCAGGCCGGACACTTCGAATTCCGCCGCGCCCGCGGCGAGCTCCATGAGCTCCATGCGGCTCGGATTCGGGGAATCGAAGGTGATCTCGGTACTGGACGCGCCGGTCCGGTAGACGAAACCCGTGAGCGGGATCCCGCCCAGCTCGAGCAGGGCCTCGGCGGCACCCACCTCGAGCCTGAGGGACGCAGGTACCTCGCGGCTCAGCCCGAGGCGAAGCCGGCCGAACTCATCGTCGTCGAAGTCCCACTCCGTATCGGCATCTCCGGCCGACTCGAACCTGAGGTCGAGCCGGCCCTCGTGACCGTCGACCGTCCACGAGCGCTCGGGCCGGAGGCGGGCGGCGTCGTATCGCAGGCCGATGTCGTACAGCAATCCCTCTTCAGCCGCGAACACCTCGAGCTCTCCGGCGACGTACGTAATGTGCGCAACGACCGAGCGGATTCCGTCGGTCTGCCGGCGCGCCGACAGGTCTGTCCAGTCGGGCTGCTGCGCGCCAAGTGGAGCGCAGAACCCGAACAGGAGGACGAGGGCAATTCCCGCCTTACGCACCGGGCGCCTCGGAGGCGAATTCCTCGGCGTCGGCGAACAGGTCGGCCGCCGATCCTTCCACGTACTCCCGGCGGCTTCCGCCGCGGGAGAGGAAGATCGCTCCAAGGCCGGTCGTGATGGCTGCCCAGGTGATCACTCCACCGGCGAAGAACACGAGCCCTCGCAGGAACCCGAGCAGGCCCCCGAGCAGATGCATCGCCGAGCCGATGGCGAACGGAGCGAGCAGCAACGCGAGGCCCGTCCACACGTACCA
>JAENXO010000277.1 GCA_016649455.1 Gemmatimonadota bacterium
GCCGTCCCGCCGCGCGCGGAGCTGTCGAATTTCGACAGGACGATTCCGGTCAGCGGGAGCGCCTCGCCGAACTCACGAGCCTGCTGAATCACGTTCTGGCCCGCCGTAGCGTCCACGACCAGCAGTCGCTGGTGCGGGGCTCCAGGGATGATCCGTCCCACCACACGGTCAATCTTCCGCAGCTCTTCCATCAGTCCGCGCTGCGTGTGGAGACGCCCCGCGGTATCGACGATCAGCACGTCAGCTCCCCGCGAGACCGCGGAGGACGCCGCGTCGAACGCGACCGCGGCCGGGTCGGCACCCGACCGTCCACCCACGAATCCGGCCCCCAGTCGATCCGACCACAGCCTGAGCTGCTCCTGCGCCCCGCTGCGAAACGTGTCGGTCGCAGCCAGGACGACCGACTGACCACGCTCGACCGCCAGATGGACCAGCTTGGCAGCAGTCGTTGTCTTTCCGGTTCCGTTGACGCCGAGCAGCAGGATCACGTGCGGTCCGTCCGCGTCCTCCGGAGCCGGGACCGACGCCCGAGAATTCTCCCTGCTCGCCTCATCGAACACGGCTCGGATTCGGCCCGCGAGGAATTCCCTGAGGTCGGACTCGGACTTCACCTTGCCCCGTAGGGCGGCTCGCTCGAGCTCCTCTACCAGCTCCATCGTTACATCCACACCGAAGTCGGCCTCGAGGAGTATCTGCTCGAGAGCTTCGATCGACTCATCGTCGATCCCCTGCACCAGCGTCGAGACGTCGGTCAGCGAAACATCAACGATCTTCTGCCACAGAGATCGCGCCGCTCCCCGTTTCGGCTTGCCCGGTCTTTCCTGCGTCATTCCGTCTCCGAGTCCCATTTGCTTTTCCGGCCTCGAGTCACGTGCGCGAGGTCTCAACGAAGACCGAGGCGATGGCGCCAGATCCACTCGGCGCACAGCAGAACGGCCGCCAGCACGTACGGCCACAGGGGAGGCGCCGTCTGGCTTCCCGTCGGCCGCCGGGACGACGACTCGGCACGCGAGGTTAGCGAAGCACCGACGTCCCGACCACTCAGCTCCGCCGTTGGTCCCGCGACGGTGAACGGGCGGCCGACGACGAACTCGGATTTCTCGATCCTACCGCGCGCTTCGTACTCCAGTTCGCCCGCGGAAAGGAAAGGTCCTTCGACTCGCTCTGCGGGCACGGCAATCGAGTCTCTCCACACAGCGGTTCCAGTCGAATCACGGACCACGATAACGAGATCCTCCACGCCCGGCGCGACGCTCCACGCGACCGATCCTCTCCCGTCAGCCGGATCCGCGGTCAGAGTCACCGGGACGCTACGGAAGTCTCCGAGCAGCCAGCCCGCGATCCCTGCATACAGACCGCGATACACCGATCGAGCGGAACCGGTTCGAGTCGACCATCTCCAGGTTCCCTCTGCCAGCACCAGCACCCGCCGTGCACCTCCGGAAACGAATCCGACCGCCGCTGGCAATTCGTCTCCCCTGCGGTTTCGTCTGAGCTGAAGGATTGTCCAGGCTCCAGCACCCTGCACTGCTCGTAGAGCGGCGACCGGAGGAAGCTCTTCAGCGTCGAGGCCTGACAGGGCGCTTGCGACCGGATTCGACGGAGGAGGCAGAGCGGCAAACCAATCCCCGGCCAGGAGTGCGCCAACCGCGATCTCGCTGCCTGGCAGGTTCCCGCTGCCTCGTGCCAGGAACAGGACCCGGGAGTGGCGACCCGTCAGGTCTCGAAGCCATGGGGGAAGCTCGGACAGACCGGCCTGCACGACCAGCAGATCTGAGTCAGCGGCCTCGGAACGAACCCGGGTACCGGCCACCGGCTCGGGTACGGTCCCCGCTTTCACCCATCGGTCGGGCCCGATGCGCAGGTATGCCCTCGCTCCTCCATTGCTCGCCCGTTCCAGGACAGGCAGAAGTTGGCGCGGTTCCCAGTCCGGATCGACGGAAACGAGGACGACACCGGCCCTGCCTCGGGTTATCTCGACCCAGACAGTGCGCTTCTGTTCAGCTTCAAGCGGGTCCGCCCCGGGGTCAAGCGACACTCCGAAGCGGCGCCAGGCAGACTCCTCGCCAATCTCCGGCGCCGGGAGCTGGAGTTCTGCGATCGTGCTGCGTCCGGGTGACGGGCGCCTGACCCGTACCGTAGCCTTGGTTCCGGGAAGGCCCTCGACTGTGACCGTGACCGAATCAGCGATCGGTGACGCTCCGCTGCTCCCCCGGGTCGAGATCTCGATCGCGAATGAGATCGTGTCGCCGGCTGAGACCCGGCCGGGAGCGGATACCTCCCGCACTGTAGTCCGCAACACCGAACGCGCCGTCCGGAGTTCACGTACCCGAAGACCCAGTCGCTCGGCCTCCCGCCTCGCATCCTCGCGATCCTCCAACTCTCCATCGGTGATCACGACCACGCTGTCGGCACCGGCGGCGCGGGCCACCCGGAGCGCCGGCGCGAGTCGGCTTCCCGCTCGACCGGCTGCTCCAATCACGCTGTCCAGCCCCGTGGGCGCGATCGGGTCAGAGACCGAGCTGCTGAAGGTGACTATGCGATCCGGCAACAGACGCTGAACGGCCGCCCGACCGGAATCGAGGCGGCTCTGTCCCCCTGGAATGCCTGGAAGGTCCATGCTCGCGGAGATGTCCAGGATCGCGACCAGGGGCGTCGGAGCGGTCGGGGAGGTCCGCAGCGACGGAAGAACGAAACCGGCGAGTACCAGAAACAGGGCCAGCGCAAACAGAATCGCCGGGCCGGTCCTGCCGGGAACGGCTTCTTCACTACGGCCGTATCGGATCCAGGCTGCTGCGGCTGCTGCGATCGCCGAGCCGGTCAACCACGCGACGGAGCCGGAGAGCATCCCCGGCCCCAGGTCAGTCGGCTACCGCGGGTTCCGCCGCGGCGTCCGGTGATGGTACCGGGAGCGGCACGGCGTCGAGCAGGGAAAGCGCCTCGTCCCGCTCGATTCGAAACGATTCGAGGTATTCCTCTTCGAGCCGCTCCGCGGAGGGGAGATCCACGGTGGCCGGGTTCCGGTGCCTTCCGCCCTGGAGAAATTCGTAGTGCAGATGCGAACCGCTCGCGAGACCTGACGAGCCTACCCTGCCGATCACCTGTCCCTGCTGAACGAACGCACCGACGGTCACACCCCGGGCTATGGAGCTCAGGTGGGCATAGCGGGTGCTGAAGCTCTTCACGTGACGGATCTCGACGATCCGGCCGAACGAGCTCCAGGTTCCCGCCCGGACCACCGTTCCGGCGGCCGTCGCCTTTACGGGCGTCCCGTGCGGTGCACCGTAATCGATCCCGAGGTGCGCCCGGTTACGCTTAAGTACCGGGTGGTATCGACGCGAGGAGAAGCCGCTGGTGATCCGGAACGGAACGGGATACCGGAGGAACACCCCGCGTAGCGCTTCAGCATCCGTGTCGAAATACTCCCGGCGTCCGCCCGGACGGGCGTACGGGATCGCCTGGAGCGCCCGGTCACGATTCCTCAACTCGATGGCGAGGAAACGGCGCGACCGGAGCGACCCGTCCGGACGTCGCTCGCGCTCGATCGCCACCCGAAAAGCGTCACCGGATCGAATATCGCGTGTGAAATCGATCTTCCAGGCAAATACGTCCGCCAGATCGAATACGTACTCGCTGAACTCGTCCTCACCGAGCTTCCAGACTTCGCCGCTGAGATCGGCGAACCACAAGCTCGATTCGATGAGACCAGCGAGAATCACCGTGTCCAGGCTCACGGGTACCTCGTACACGACGCCCGTCCAGCTGGAATCCTCGGCGACCAGGTCCAGCAGCGAGTCCGGGTTCAGCTGCAGGACTATTCTTCCGGGCTCCCCACCTGTCTCCACCGTGAACCGGGCCACCAGGCCGGCGCGCAGCGACCGCGGGTTCCTGTAGGCGCGCACCACCTCCGTCAGCGCGTGGCTATTGGGAGCGCTCATGCCGTTCGCCGCCAGCAACTCGCCGAGAGTCTCTCCGGGCCCGAGGGTGTCGTACTCGCTCACGGGAGGTGAGGGAGCAGGTACGACGACGACGGGCACTTCCGAGTTCCGGTCGGCAGCGTCCGATCCGCCGAAGCGAATTGCAGACGCGACGATGACGAGCAGCGCCACGGAAAGGAGCACAGCCCCGATCCGCGGAGCGGACACGCCTGACGCGCCGTTGCCGGCCGAAGCCGGCTCTGTCGGCTGATGCTTCAAATCACTGTCCTTGCGCCTGGTTGCAGCTCAAGCGACGTCAGTCCATCTGTCTCCGGATAAAGGTCGGAATCTCAAGGTCCTCGAGATGCAGACGCGATCCGAGCTGACCACGAATCTGGTCCCGGCGCGAGTCGACCGCCTCGGGCTCGCCGCCTGCCACCCTCAC
>JAENXO010000124.1 GCA_016649455.1 Gemmatimonadota bacterium
GGGTTTGGCGAGGAGGATCGCTCGGGGGTAGCTTCGGAGCGCATTTGCTGACAGTGGCGTGGGCGATGAGTACGGCCGCGAAACAACGACAAAGGAAGATCTGATGCGATCGAGCGAGCGGGTGGATTGTGTGGTGAGGAAGTTGACGGAGGGGGTGCTGGTCGGTCTGATCGTGCTGGTCGGCACAGCCATATTCCCCGTCGACTCGGTTGCGCAAGAAGCGGCTGCAGCCGACGGAACCGGCCTGATTTCAGATGCTCCCGTATTCCCGGCGGTCACGCCGCCTTCGCGTTACCAGGATGCGATCGACAAGGGAACCCGCACCGTCAACGGACGTCCAGGCGGGGACTACTGGCAGCAACGGGCCGACTACCGGATCGCCGTCGAGATCGAGCCGGAGACGGCACGACTCACCGGCAGCGAGACGATCACCTACTACAACGAGAGTCCCGACGAGCTGACTTCGATCGTGGTTCGGTTCTACCAGAACGTGTTCTCGGAAGGCGTCGCCCGGAATCGCTCCGTCACCCTCACGGGCGGAATGGACCTCGACCGGATGGCGCTGAACGGGACGGAACTGGGCGTGCTGGCGCGCCCCCGATTCGAGAACGGGGAGGTCATTCGACCCGAGGGTCCCGGATATCGAATGAACGGGACCGTAGCGGTGATTCAGCTCGACGAGCCGATCCCCAGTGGCGGTACGGCGGAGCTGGAGATCGACTGGGGGTTCACGGTCTCAGGTGGGGGCGGTTTCCGGAACGGGCACCTGGACAACTCCGTGTTCAACCTCGCGCAGTGGTATCCCCAGATATCCGTTTACGATGACGTATTCGGTTGGGACATGAGCCCGTATCTTGGAAACGGTGAATTCTACGTCGGATACGGACGGTTCGAGGTGGACGTCACGGTGCCGGACGGTTGGGTCGTGGTGGGGACCGGAATGCTGGCGAACGCGGAAGAGATACTTCGTCCGGAGCAGATCGAAGCACTCCTGGCGGCCCCGGCGCTCGACACCGTGATCGCAGTGGTGTCGGCGGCGGACGTCGAGTCAGGCAGCGCGACGCTCGCGAGCACCGAAGGCAAACAGACCTGGCGCATGGTGGCGGACAGCGTGCGCGACTTCGCGTTCGCCACCTCGGACCGGTACGTGTGGCACGTTACCGGTGCCGAGACGGGAGGAGCCCGCGGCCGGGTGCTGATCCAGAACGTGTTCACGCCGGACATGGATCACTGGGCCGAAGCCACTCTGTATGCGAAGCACGCGATCGAGTTCTTCTCAGGGTATATCCTGGAGTACCCTTATCCACAGGCCACGGCGGCGATGGGACCGCCGCAGGTCAACGGCATGGAGTACCCGATGATCACGTTCATCACTCACCAGGCCAGCGGCCGCGGACTGACCGGGGTCGTGACCCACGAACTCAGCCACTTCTGGATGCCGATGATCGTGGGTACGAAGGAGATGGCGTACGCATGGATGGACGAAGGATTCACGACGTTCAACACGGCCCTCGCGATGGATGACTGGTTCGAGACATCCGACAGCCGGCTCGGGGGAATGAACGGGTATCTGCAGGCCGCGCGATTCGAGGCGGAGGTGCCGATCATGGGGCACACGGACTTCGCTGAGAATCCATTCGGCCGCTCGGTCGCGGCGTACAGCAAGCCGGGGACCCTGCTGCACAGCCTTCGGCACATGCTGGGCGCTGAGACGTTCGACGCGTTCTACACCGACTATGCCCGCACCTGGGCGTTCAAGCACCCGATGCCGTGGGACTTCTTCGCGATGGCCGAGGGCGCGGCAGGCACGGACCTCGACTGGTTCTGGCAGAGCTGGTTCTACGAGACCGCCACGCTGGACCAGTCGATCGCCTCGGTTCAACAGTCGTCGTCCGGAGTGGATGTCACGGTCGAAAACCTGGATCGTGGCGTGATGCCGGTGGAAATCCGGCTCACGGCGGAGGGCGGTGCGACCGAAACGGTGACCTGGCCCGCGTCGGTGTGGGCCGGGACGCGCAGCGTTACGCGGACGATCCCGTTCGACGGCACGGTCGACGAGGTCGTGATCGACCCGGACCAGTGGTATCCGGATATCGATCGCGAGAACAACAGCTGGACGCGACCGACGAGCTGATGACGACCGGCGAACACCCCGGACCGGGGATGACCTGGGAGCGTTACGAACGGTTCTTCCGAACCCCGCCGGAGATCGTGTTCGAGTGGAACGACTCCGAGACTCCGGCGCGGGGCTGGCTGGTGATCAACAGCCTGAAGGGGGGAGCGGCCGGAGGCGGCACGCGGATGCACGCCGGTCTGACGCGGGACGAGGTAACGTTTCTGGCCAAGGCGATGGAGCTCAAGTTCGCGTTCGCCGGTCCGCCGATCGGGGGAGCGAAGTCCGGAATCGACTTCGATCCCGCAGATCCCCGGAAGTCCGAAGTGCTGCGACGGTGGTTCGCGGCCATCCGGACAGAGCTGGCTTCGCGCTACGGAACGGCCGGCGACCTGAACGTCAGCGAGACCGCGGATGTGATTCCCTGCTGCAAGGAAATAGGGATCAATCACCCGCAGCTCGGAGTGCTCCGCGGACATCTCGGGCTGGACGGCGAGGAGCTCGGTCGGCGGTCCGAGCTCATGCACATCGGGCTCGATCAGCCGGTTCCCGTCGAGCTGGGCCTCGCGGGCAAAGAGGCCCGGGTGTTAGGGCTCGTCACGGGCCACAGCGTCGCCAGTTCTGCTCTTCGCCTCCTGCACCACCAGGGGCGGGCGCCCGAGCAGACCCGCGTGCTGTTGCAGGGATTCGGGACGGTCGGAGGTGCGTCGGCCCTGTACATGGCTCGGGCAGGATTGAAGATCGTCGGAATCATCGATGCCCGCAGTGCCCTGTTTCGACCGGAAGGCCTGGCCGTGCCCGAGGTCGAGTCGCTTCTTCTCACGCGCTCCGGGAACACTCTCCCCCCTCATGTCGACGTGCAGGATGGACCGGAAGCTCACGAAGAGTTCTGGTCGACTCCAGCCGAGCTGTTCGTCGCGGCAGCTGTTTCGGGCAGCCTCGATTCGGATCGCCTCGATTCACTGGCGTCGGCGGGAGTGAAGTCGATCGTCGCGGGAGCGAACCATCCATTCTGGGCTTCGGAACCCGGCGACACGAGCCTCGAGCAAGAGGCGGACAGGCGCTTCGCCGTGATCGCGGACGTGATCGCGAGCTGCGGCACGGCGCACGCATTCGCCTGCCAGGCATGCAGCGAATTTCCCCTGCGACCCGAAGCCCTGTTCGAGTCGATCCGGGACACGGTCGAGGGCGCCGTGGACGAAGCCGTCCGCCGGTCGGGCAGCCCTGAGCATGGACTGCTCGCCGGGGCGCTCGAGCTGGCCCTGGAGCGTTGCGGGCGTCCACTCACGAAGTGATTCGAAGCGACGGACTCACTGCGAAACAGAAACCGAACCGGAAACGAGTCATGAGTCATTCCCTGTCCGAGTACCTGCACGAGAATCGAGATCGTTTCGAGAAGGAACTCGGCGAGTTCCTCGCAATTCCGAGCGTCAGCACCGAGTCGCGGCACTCGAAGGACGTCGAGCACTGCGCTGAATGGGTGGGTGAACACCTCCGTCGTGCGGGAGTCGGGACCGTCGAGATAGTTAAGACGGACGGAAAGCCGATCGTGGTCGCGGAGCACATCGTGAATCCCGATCTGCCGACACTTCTGGTGTACGGCCACTATGACGTGCAGCCTGTGGATCCGGTAGAGCTATGGGAGTCGCCTCCGTTCGAAGCGACGGTCCGGGATGGGTGCGTGTTCGCCCGGGGATCGAATGACGACAAGGGCCAGGTTCACATGCACATCAAGGCCCTTGAAGCCCGCCTGAAGACGGGCGTCGGCATGCCCGTCAACGTGAAGCTGGTGATCGAGGGCGAAGAGGAAATCGGCAGTGTCCACCTCGAGGCGTTTCTGCGTGAGAACGCCCAGCGGCTGGCCTGTGACGCGGTGGTCATCAGCGATACGGGAATGCTGGGGCCAGACATTCCATCGATCGGAATAGGCCTGCGGGGCCTCGCGTATCTCGAGGTGTTCGTGGATGGGCCCTCCGGTGATCTGCATTCAGGCAGCTACGGCGGCGCGGTCGTCAATCCGGCCCTGGCTCTCGCGGAAATACTGACGGCCCTGAAGGACGAGAGCGGTCGGGTCACGATTCCCGGTTTCTATGACCGGGTCCGCCCGATCACTGATGAAGAGCGCGAGGCCCTGAACGCCCTGCCGTTCGATGAGGATGAATTCCGTGCCGAGACCGGTGCGGTGTCCCTGGGAGGAGAAGCGGGATACTCGACCCTCGAGAGGCTCTGGTACCGCCCCGCCCTGGACGTGAACGGAATGATCTCAGGCTTCACCGGAGAGGGCGCCAAGACAGTTCTCCCGGCCCATGCCCGGGCGAAAGTCTCCATGCGCCTGGTCCCGGACCAGGATCCGAACGAAATCGCCGAACTGTTCAGCCGATACATTCGCGATCTCGCTCCGGACGGAGTCCGGGTCACGGTGAAGGCACTGCACGGCGGCTGGCCATGGGCCGCGAACCCCGAGAGTCCCCTGTTCGACGCCGCGGCGGCGGCACTCAAGCGGGCGTTCGGCAGGGAGCCGGTCTATGTGCGGGAAGGGGGATCGATTCCGATCGTTCCGCTATTCGAGGAGATCTTCGAAGGACCCGTCCTGCTTCTCGGATTCGCTCCTCCGGGCGGCAACGCACATGCGCCGAATGAGTGGATGAGCCTTTCAGACTACCACCGCGGAATCGAGACGATCGCACGACTGTACGATGAAGTGGTTCATAGGGGAGTGTAGAGCAACACTAAACGTGGCAACCTCTCTTGACGTCCAGCTTCCGCTCAGCGCTTGAGCGGAACCAGCATGTCGTAGGCAGCCAGCTTGGTTTGGGAACCGATAGACTGGAAACGACCGATAACTACGCCGTCCTTTGCGACCTTGGGATTGAACCCCGTAGTCGTCCGCTCACCAAGGTACGAATCCTCCGGTCCCGCCAGGCCCGGAGCGCGGATGTCATAAGCGGCGTACCGAAGGCGGTCTTCTTCGTCCTGACTGACCACCCACAGGATTTCCCGTTCGCTATCCACCAGGATCCCCAGCGGACCCCGATCTTGAGGCCGAAGCACTCTCTTGCGGGCAGTCGACGCATGCGTCACTTCAAACGCAGTGTCGGCCGCGACCAGCGCCCATACCCACATGCTCGTGGAGCCCGCATCCAGTGCCAGGTGTCCCCGTTCTGCGGTAGCGGACCATAAAGCCTCAGGGCCGTAGGCCCCCGGGAAGAGCACCGTGTCGGGCTGCTCACCCTTCAGACCGGTACGAATGATCACGAGCCGCGGGATCGAATCAAGACGATCCGTATCCACCACTGCGAACTGCATGCCGATAGGACGTTCAACGATGTCCATGCGGGCAGGGACGAATCCTGGCTCGAACGACTGTATCGGGACTCCACCGGGAGTGAATTGGTCTACTCTCCGGGAGATCCAATCGAACACGAACACCCCATGCTTCTGTGAGATGGCAATGTGTTGTGGTCGTATGATTTCCTCGGGTGGATTGTCACCTGCACCCATCGTGCGGTAGTCGATCCGGGTTGGGTCAATCCGGAACACCCCTCCGCTCGGTCGGTCCGTTATCCAGACGACAGTCCTGGACTCCGCCTTCATGTCTACTGAAGTGGAACTCGGAAGCGGTGCTGAGTCAGGTTCTACCCACAGCACTACTGCTTCGGCCTGCAACTCGAATCCGGTCTCGCCGCCAGCGTCTTCGTAGCCTGTACATCCGATCGCCCCGAGCAGCTGGATGAACAGGGCCAATGAAGACCCCATGCGAGTCTGGTGTGCAGGTGAGGCTGAAAATGATCCCATGTGTTGGACTCTCCAGACCACTATCCGAACCTGGATTCATCCAGGTCTGATCTCTTCTGACTGACTATCGCGGGATTCTACAGCGTGGACCTGATAGATCCAAGCCCGCCAGGTCTCAACCCGGGACTCGAAATCCAAAGACCGCTCAATGATATCATGATGATATAATGATGAGATTCAACGCGAGTGTTCCATTCCGCATTCCTGAGACCGGATTTCGTGTCAGGTGATGACCACCACTGTAGCGGGCAGGCGATGATTCAGATCCAGAGTCTTGGCGGCATAAGCCTTCAGGGCCCCGACGGAGCGCCGATCCGTCTGCGCTCCCGAAAGCACGTGGGTCTTCTCCTCTACCTGGCCATGTCCGGACGACGGATGTTTACCCGGGACCATTTGACTGCGCTGTTCTGGACCTCGGCCCCGGAACGGGCACGACATTCACTCAGCCAGGCCGCATACGATCTTCGCTCTCACCTGCAGGGCGCTCTCGTGCGAGGATCGGGAGAGCAGCTGGCGCTCGACAGCCGAAACCTGGAATTCGATGCGGTGGAGTTCGAGAACGCTGTGAAGGAGGGTAGGCTCGGAAGTGCGATCGAACTCTACCGTGGCCCGTTCGCCCAGAATCTCACTGGAGCCGGGACGGCGGAATTCGATTGTTGGGTGGAGACGGAACGACTGCGTATCGCAAGATTGGCAGAAGTGACGTTTCGCAGATTCGCCGGCGAGTGCGAGTCAAAGGGCCGGTGGGGCGAGATGTGTGTCGCGGCAATGCGACTGACCGACATGACGCCGCTCGATGAAGAAGCTCACCTGTGCCTGATGCGTGGACTCTGGCTGCATGGCGATCCGACTGCAGCACTGAAGCACTACGACTCTGCGATCGAGTCGCTCAGACGGGAGTTGCCGACGAGTCCGTCAAGTCGACTGACGGACCTGGCAGATCGCATCCGGTCCGCACCGTCGGCGAATCCGGTCGAACTCAGGACGAGCGAAGGGGAGACACCGTTCCTCGGTCGTGACGCGGAGTTCGACACCCTTCGCTCCGCCGTGCGTGACATGGGGAAATCACGCACCACGGCTGTCTTGGTCGCCGGTGAGGCCGGAATCGGTAAATCGAGACTGGTTCGGGAATTCAGTCGCTCACTCGCCTTGCAGAGCGTGCGGCTCATCGAAAGCCGGTGCTATCCGGCCGAAGAAGAGCTTCCTTACGGGCCGATCGTAGAAGCGATTTCTCCAATCGCCAGGGAAGTACTGGCGGGGTCCGCCGTGGCGGGCCGTTTTCCCAGACTCGGCTATCTGCTTCCCGATTTTCCGCGAAAGCCGGTTCCCGAGGACGAAGGGGTGGATCCTGCCGCCTGGCGTCGCCGCCTGTACGAGGAAGTCGCCACGCTGCTGCGACTGTCGATGGAGGACCGGCCAATCGTATGGATCATCGACGACGCGCAGTGGATCGATGCAACATCGGCCGGGTTGCTGCACTACGTCTCGCGACGACTCGAAGGCACACC
>JAENXO010000385.1 GCA_016649455.1 Gemmatimonadota bacterium
GGCGGTGTCCGGGCGCTCGTACTCGTGGCGTCGGTCGTCACCGTATTCGTCTACCTGATTCCGCACAGCGTCCAGGGGAGCGAGCTGGACTACGATGCGATCGACCGGGGAGTACCGGCGGAGGAGGCGATCGGGATCGGCTGATCCTCGTATCGCTGGCAGTTTGAACGAAAGGAATGGAGCATGGTTTGGATTACGGCGGACCTGAGCGAGAATACGCGGGTCGAGTTCAGCAACGGGCGGCATACCTGGAAGGCCGACGAGCCGATCGAAAAGGACGGCGAGGACACCGGTCCGAGCCCTTACGAATTGCTTCTCGGCTCGCTCGCGGGGTGCACGCTGATCACACTGCAGCTGTATGCGCGACACAAGGGCATCACGCTGGAGCGAGTGAGCGCCCGATACGAGCACGAGAAGCGGGACGAGATTGACGAGGCAGGGAAGAAGCGAGTCGTCGACGTTCTCACCAGCCACGTCGAAATCGGCGGTGAATTCACGGACGCTCAGCGGCAGAGACTGGAGCAGATCGTGTCGCGCTGCCCGGTGCACAAGACGATCGAGGCAGGCGCGGCAGTCGAAGATCGAGTCGAATTCGTCTGACGCTGGCGCGGGTTGTCGGCCAGTGGGTCGTCAGCTCGCGAGGATAAGGAGTGCGAGCGCGACGGCGTGCGAAGTGCTTCCCGCCATCACGAAGAGATGCCAGATGGCGTGGGAGTACGGGATCTTGTGGTTGTGATAGAACGCGGTTCCGGCCGTATACGCGATGCCACCCACTGCGAGCCACGCGAGGACGGATCCCGGCAGGGCGGCGGCGAAGGGCTTCGCGGCGATCACGACCAGCCAGCCCATCGCGATGTACACGGCGGTGGATAGTCGCCTGAAGCGGCCGGTGAAGAACAGCTTGAACACCATTCCGGCGGTTGCCAGGCCCCAGATCACACCAAATAGCGCCCAACCCCAGCCTCCACGAAGCCCGCCCAGCATGAACGGAGTATACGTGCCCGCGATCAGCGCGTAGATCGCGCAGTGGTCGGCTACTTTGAGCCGCGCTTTCACGGCAGGTCCCGGGATCGCGTGATACAGGGTCGAGATCGTGTAGAGCGCCACGAGCGTGGCTCCGAATACTGCCGACCCGGCAGCCAGCCAGACGTCTCCCCGGAGAATCGCCAGCATGACCAGGGCGGACCCGGCGGCCACGCTGGCCACCGCTCCCAGGCCGTGTGTCACGCTGTTCGCGACTTCCTCGTACTGCCTGCTCAGTTCCGTCATCCCTCGATTCCGAACGATCTGTCTCTTTCCACCCGGTCGCGGACGAGCTGCCGACCCGGTGCGGCTGCGGACGAGCATACGTCCGGTCGGTAATCCTGTAAACGGCCCTGTCCTACCCACTCGGGCGGTCTGGTTCCGTATTTGACGGGAACTTGATCTCACGAGCCGGTCTTGAGTAGCCTCGGGCGCCCACCCCGAAGCAGTCAGGCGGACAGCCTGCTGCGCTCCCGGGAACTGGACGGACGGACGCACGGTTCCCGTCAGTGGCATTCGTTCTGAAACGGGCTTCACCGTTCGCAGACAGAACCAGAGGTGACCGAATCGCGCGCAATCCGCTGGGGAGCGGGAGACGCGTTCGACGAGTCAATCACAGAGGAGGAAGACCGATGATTTCGAAGCTCAATTGGATGGCACTGGCCACGGTGCTTCTGTTCACCGCATGCGGCGGAAGCGGATCGGAGGCGGACGACTATGCGGCGGATGCGGCCGCGAATCCGTGTGCGGCAGCGATGGCCGAGAATCCCTGCGCGGCAGCAATGGCCTCGAATCCCTGTGCGGCCAGCGGGATGGACATGGCGTTGCCGATCGCCGCGATCCGGCAGGATGGCCGGGCGCTCAGCGCACATGGCAATACGATGGAGCAGCTGATCGACATGGGGAAGAAGCTCTGGTCGGATCCGAGCTTGAGTGGCACCGGGGCCACGTCCTGCTCGACCTGCCACACCGGTGGCGGCACGGCGATGATGAACGCGACGTTCGACCAGCCCTATCCGCACGAAGTGGCGATGGCGAAGGAGAAGGCCGGCCTCGAGAAGGTGAACGCGGCGGAGATGGTGCAGCTCTGCATGGCAATTCCGATGAACGCGAAACCACTCGACTACGGGTCAGTCGAGCTGGCTGCGCTGACGGCATTCGTCACCGAACTCCACGCCAATTCGCGAGGCAGTACGGCGCTGGGTGGTGCCGATGCGATGAATCCGTGCGCCGCAGGAATGAATCCCTGCGCTGCGAACCCCTGTGCCGCCGGGATGAATCCGTGTGCCGCGGGAATGAATCCATGCGCCGCGGCGAAGAACCCCTGCGGCGGACAATAGGCCCCGGAGCAGCTCAGGTCGCTGTCGGCCCCCCGCCAGTCAGGCCGGGGCCGGCGGTGGCAAACACCGGGATCACGTCCGACAGCTCGAGCTCCGCGTCACCCGGCTCGTCGCGGCCCGCGGACGGTTCGAGGAGCAGCATGGCCAGCAGTGCAGCCCTGTCCGGAAGACTGTCCACCAGCACGTGCTCGTGCACGGCGTGCGCACCGTCTCCGACCGGCCCGAGTCCGTCCAGCGTCGCGCAGTAGAGGCTCGTGATGTTCCCGTCCGATCCGCCACCCGATACGCCTTCTTCGATCTCGAGCCCCAACTGGTCGGCGGACCTGCGGGCGCTGTGCCACAGCCGACGGTTCCGGCGGGTTCGCTCCATCGGCAAACGATTGATGCCGCCGGTGATTTCGAGCCTGGTGCCCGGAGTCCGGGCCCGGAGAGAACGGATCGCCCACTCCACGCGCGGGGCGTCAGAGGCGTGGAGGATGCGGACGTCGATCGTCGCTTCGCTGGTCGGTGCGACCACGTTCGTACGCAGTCCGCCGTCGATGGTACCCACGTTTACCGTGATCCCGCGATCAGGGTCGTTGAGCTCGAACAGCTGCTGAATACACAGGGACAATTCCAGAATCGCGCTCGCGCCTTTCTCGGGCTCGAGTCCTGCGTGAGCGGCGCGGCCGAGGACGCGGAGCAGGAACTGACCGTTTCCTTTACGCGCCGTCTTGAGGCGTCCTTCCGGTCCGAGCGCAGGTTCGAGGACGAATGCCCGGTCGGCGATCCGGGCCAGCCGCTCGATCAACC